>JAEXXY010000334.1 GCA_023451855.1 Actinomycetes bacterium | reverse complement strand
GGGCAGGTCCGTCGGGCCGGGCGGGCCGGGCGGGCCGGAGGCGTCGGGCGGGTGGATCGGGTCGGTCATCCGCCGAGCGCCGCCGACACGACGTCCTTGGCCTCGGCCTGGACCTGCGCGAGGTGCTCGGGGCCCCTGAACGACTCGGCGTAGATCTTGTAGACGTCCTCTGTTCCGGACGGGCGCGCCGCGAACCACGCGCTCTCCGTGGTGACCTTGAGGCCGCCGATCTTGGCGCTGTTGCCCGGGGCCGAGGTCAGCTTGCCCGTGATCGCTTCTCCTGCAAGCGACTCCGCGCTCACGTCGTCGGGGGAGAGCGCCGCGAGTTTGGCCTTCTCCTCACGGTTCGCCGCCGCGTCGATGCGGGCGTAGGCGGGGGCACCGAAGCGGTCGGTCAGCTCGGCGTAGTGCTGGCTCGGCGTCCGGCCGGTCACGGCGAGGATCTCCGAGGCGAGCAGGGCCAGCAGGATGCCGTCCTTGTCGGTGGACCACACGGAGCCGTCGGTGCGCAGGAAGCTCGCGCCGGCCGACTCCTCGCCGCCGAAGCCGACCGAGCCGTCGAGCAACCCAGGCACGAACCACTTGAAGCCCACGGGGACCTCCAGCAGCGTGCGGCCCAGCTCGTCGGCGACGCGGTCGATCATCGAGGAGGACACGAGCGTCTTGCCGATGGCGGTGCCCTCGCCCCAGCCCGGCCGCGCGCCGCCGTAGAGGTAGCGGATCGCGACGGCGAGGTAGTGGTTGGGGTTCATGAGGCCGGCGTCGGGGGTGACGATGCCGTGCCGGTCGGCGTCGGCGTCGTTGCCGGTGGAGATGTCGTAGTCGTCCTTGGCGCCGATGAGGGAGGCCATCGCCGAGGGGGAGCTGCAGTCCATCCGGATCTTGCCGTCCCAGTCGAGCGTCATGAACGCCCACTGCGGGTCGACGCGCGGGTTGACGACCGTGAGGTCGAGGCCGTGGCGCTCGCCGATCTCGCCCCAGTAGGCGACCGACGCGCCGCCGAGCGGGTCGGCGCCGATGCGCACCCCGGCCTCGCGGATGCGGGTGAGGTCGAGCACCGAGGGGAGGTCGTCGACGTACGTGCCGAGGAAGTCGTAGGCGCCGGCCTCGCCGCGAGCCTTCGCGAACGACACGCGCCTGACGTCGGCCAGGCCGCCGCGGATGAGGTCGTTGGCGCGCCGTGCGATGACCGAGGTGGCGTCGGTGTCGGCGGGTCCGCCGTGCGGCGGGTTGTACTTGAAACCGCCGTCGGCCGGAGGGTTGTGCGACGGCGTGACGACGATGCCGTCGGCCAGACCGCTTGCACCCGTTGCCTTTCCGCGGTTGGCCCTGAGGATCGCGTGCGACACGGCCGGCGTCGGGGTGTAGCCGTCGCGGTCGTCGACGAGCACGGTGACCCCGTTGGCGACGAGCACCTCGAGGGCCGAGCGCCAGGCCGGCTCGGACAGGCCGTGGGTGTCGCGGCCGATGAACAGCGGGCCGTCGAAGCCCTGCGAGGCGCGGTAGTCGACGATCGCCTGGGTGGTGGCGAGGATGTGGTCCTCGTTGAACGCCGTGCGCAGGCTCGAGCCCCGGTGGCCCGACGTGCCGAACGCGACCTGTTGGTCGGGGTCGTCGACGTCGGGGTGGCGCTCGTAGTACGCGGCGACGAGCGCGTCGACGTCGACGAGGTCCTCGGGGCGGGCCGGCTGGCCCGCGCGGGGGTGGTTCATGAGGGGTCTCCGTTCGTCGTCGGACGGCCGCGGCCGGTCCCGCCGGTCGGGAGGGCCTGGGCCGACGCGTGGCCGGCTCCGGCGCCCGCAACCGGGGCGGCGGCGGGCTCCGCGACGGGGACGAGCCACACCGTGGAGAACCGGGGCACCGTGATCGCGGCCGAGAAGGGCTGGCCGTTCCACGGCTCGGTCGCGGCGTCGATGACCATGCCGGTGCTGCTCGGGGCGTCGGGGTGGTACCCGGCGGTGTCGAGGACGACCTCCCACCGGCCGCCGCGCGGCAGCCCGAGGCGGTAGTACGGCTGCGTCTCGCCGCTGAAGTTCATGACGCACGCGATGACGGGTGCGTCGGTGCCACGGTCGCCGCGACCGAACCGCAGCCACGAGAACGTGTTGTGGTCGGCGTCGTCGGCCTCGAGCCACTCGAACCCGGACGGGTCGTTGTCGAGCTCCCACAGGGCACGGTGGTGCCGGTAGATGCCGTTGAGGTCCTTGACGAGGTTGTGGACCCGGTAGTGCAGCGGCTGCTCGAGCAGCCACCAGTCGAGGCTGCGGCCCTCCGACCACTCCGACTCCTGGCCGAACTCGCACCCCATGAAGAGCAGCTGCTTGCCCGGGTGGCACCAGAGGTAGGCGAGGAAGGCGCGCAGCGTCGCCACCTGCTCCTCGCGCGAGCCGCGCGACTTGCGCAGCAGCGAGCCCTTGCCGTGCACGACCTCGTCGTGGCTGATCGGCAGGACGAAGTTCTCGTCGAAGGCGTACATGAGCGAGAACGTCAGCTTGCCGTGCTCGTACTTGCGGTAGATCGGGTCCTGCCCCAGGTACTTGAGCGAGTCGTTCATCCAGCCCATGTTCCACTTGAAGCCGAACCCGAGGCCGCCGTGGTTCGTCGGGCGCGTCACGCCCGGCCACGTCGTCGACTCCTCCGCGATGGTGACGATGCCGCCCTCGCGCTTGTACGCGGTGGCGTTCGTCTCCTTGAGCAGCTCGACGGCCTCGAGGTTCTCGCGGCCGCCGTCCTTGTTCGGCTCCCACTGGCCCGCGTCGCGGGCGTAGTCGAGGTAGAGCATCGAGGCGACGCCGTCGACGCGCACGCCGTCGGCGTGGAACTCCTCGAGCCAGTAGAGGGCGTTGGCCACGAGGAAGTTGCGCACCTCGGGGCGGCCGTAGTCGAAGATGTTCGAGCCCCACTCCGGGTGCCATCCGCGGCGCGGGTCGGGGTGCTCGTAGAGGGGCAGGCCGTCGAAGCGGGCCAGGGCCCACTCGTCGGTGGCGAAGTGCCCGGGCACCCAGTCGAGGATGACGCCGATGCCGGCCTTGTGCAGCTCGTCGACGAGGTGGCGGAAGTCGTCCGGGGTGCCCCAGCGCGAGCTCGGGGCGTAGTAGCCGGTGACGTGGTAGCCCCACGACGGCACGTACGGGTGCTCCATGACGGGCAGGAACTCGACGTGGGTGAAGCCGAGGTCGCGCACGTAGTTGACGAGGTGCTCGGCCAGGCCGCGGTACCCCAGCCCCTGGCGCCACGAGCCGAGGTGCACCTCGTAGATGCTCATCGGGCCCTCGTGGGAGTTGCGGGTGCGCCGCTGCTCCATCCACTCGGCGTCGCCCCAGCTGTAGTGCGTCTCGGTGACGATGGCCGCCTGCTTCGGGGCCACCTCGGTCATCCGGGCCATGGGGTCGCTCTTGAGCCGGACGAGCTCGTCGGGCCCGCGGACGGCGAACTGGTAGTTCATGCCCTCCTGCGCGCCCGGGATGAACAGCTCCCAGATGCCGCTCTCGCCGAGGGCCCGCATCGGGTGGGTGCGGCGGTCCCAGCCGTTGAAGTCGCCGATGACGTGCACGGCCTTGGCGCGCGGGGCCCACAGCGCGAACGAGACGCCCCACACGTCACCGAGCGGCCCGGCGTAGTGGCGCACGTGCGAGCCGAGGACCTTCCACAGCTGCTCGTGCCGACCCTCGTTGACGAGGTGGCGGTCCATCTCGCCGAGCGTCGGGGCGAACCGGTAGGGGTCGTCCTGCTCGTGCTCGACGCCGTCGCCGTACTCGACGAGGAGGCGGTAGTCGTGGGTCGAGCCGAAGTCGGGCGAGGTCATCGACCAGATGCCGTCACGCACGTGCTGCAGCTCGACGCGGTCGCCCGAGTCGAGCCGGGCGGCCACCCGGGTGGCGTAGGGGCGGAAGGCCGTGATGGTCAGGCCGCCCGGGCCCACGTGGTGGCCGAGCAGGTCGTGCGGCTGGCCGTTGCGCCCCTGCAGGAACGCGTCGATGGCGCGGTGGTCGAGCGCGGGGGATGGCGTCGGGTGGCTGGTGGGGTGGGTCGGGCCGGTCGTCACGGGGTGGCCTCCTCGCTGGTGAGCCGCTCGACGGCGCCGAGCGGGATCGGCAGCCACGTCGGCCGGTTGCGGGCCTCGTAGACCACCTCGTAGAGCGCCTTGTCGAGCTCGAGCGCGCGCACGAGCGCGCTGGCGTCGGGGCTCGGCTCGCCGGCGACCGACGCATACCCCTCGAGGAAGGCGGTGCGGCACGCCGCCGCCCACGCGGTGGCGTCGACGGTGGGGTCGGCGAGCGCGACCGAGCCGGCCGCGTAGTCGAACGAGCGGAGCATCCCGGCGACGTCGCGCTGGGTGAGGTCGGGGGCGACGCGTTCGGACAGCGGGCGCAGGGGCTCACCCTCGAAGTCGAGGGCGACCCAGCCGCGCTCGGGCACGTCGAGCACCTGACCGAGGTGGTAGTCGCCGTGGATCCGTTGCATCGCAGGCCAGTCCACGTCGCGCACCGAGGCAGCGACGCGTTCGACGGCGTCGACGCGTGGGGCGAGGTCGGGCACGAGCGTGACCGCCGCGGCACAGCGCTGGCGCATCGAGGCAACGAGTGCCTCTCGGGCCTGCGGGGTCACCTCGGTGGTGCCCAGGGCGTGTGCGAGCGCCGTGTGGATCTGCGCCGTGACGACGCCGAGGTCGCGGGCGCGGGGCGTGAAGTCGGTGCCCGCCGCGGCGGCCACGAGGGCCACCCGCCAGGCGTCCTCGACCCCGGGGATGAACTCCTGGGCGAAGGCGAGGTGGCCGTGCTCGACGCCGCCGCCCGCCGGCGCGTCCCACGCGCCGTGGAGGTTGCCGTACACGAGGGGTACGCGGTCCGAGCCCTCCTGGGTCAGGGCCGACTGCACGACGACGTCGGGGTTGTCGCCGTCCTGCACGGTGCGGAAGATCTTGACGATGAGTGGCTCGGCCGGGCCGCCGCCCTCGGCGCCCATCCGGCAGATGACCGAGGTGTTCGACTGCTCGCCGGTGAGGACCGCGGAGGACGTGACGCTCGCGGCCGCCTGCCCGGTGGCCGAGCCCGTGGCGCGGGCGTTGCTGCCGACCGAGGCCTGCGCGTCGTCGGAGACGTCGGACTCGAGGATGGTGCGGACCAGCTCGGAGACGTACACCGGGTCGTGCGGGCCGTCGTAGACCCATCGGGTGCCGAGGACGCTGTGCTCCATCGTGCCGAGGAGCGCGCCCTCGGCCCCGTCGAGCGGTGCGCCCCGGTAGGTCAGCGGCACCTGGTAGACGACGGCGGGTGCCACGGCCTCATCGGCGAGCAGGAGCGTCTCGACGCCCACCTCGCCGGCCGGGTCCTCGAACCGGAACCCGCCGACCCGTCGCAGCTGCGGCACGTGGCCCTTGCCGTGGTACCAGCGCTGCCGCGGCATCCACGCGGTGACCATCTCGACCTTCGTCGGGGTGATCGTGGCTCCCTTGTGGACGACGGCCATCAGCGGTTGTCCTCCTGTCCGCGCAGCTGGAGCCAGAAGAAGTCGCGCGAGCCGAGCGTGAGCGTGACGCGTCCGTCGGCGGCCACCCACGGGAAGCCGCTGCCGCCGAACAGGTCGACGAGGACCCGGCCCGAGAAGTGCTCGGGCAGCTGGATCGTCGCCGCCTGGGGGCGGCTGCTCAGGTTGTTGACGCAGAGCACGGCCTCGGCCGGGTCGTCGCCCTCGGCGTCCATCGAGCGGGTGAAGGCGAGGATGTGGTCGTTGTCGGCCGGCACGACCTCGAAGGCGCCGAGGCCGAAGACGGGGTGCCGGCTGCGCACCTGCAGCATCCCGCGCACCCAGTGCAGCAGCGAGGACGACGAGGCCATCTGCGCCTCGACGTTGACGTTGTTGTAGTGGTACACGAGGCTGCTGATGACCGGCAGGTACAGCTTGCCCGGGTCGACGGTCGAGAAGCCGGCGTTGCGGTCCGGCGTCCACTGCATCGGGGTGCGCACGGCGTCGCGGTCGGTGAGCCAGATGTTGTCACCCATGCCGATCTCGTCGCCGTAGTAGAGGCACGGCGAGCCCGGCAGCGAGAGCACGAGCGCGTGGATCAGCTCGATCTCGGGGCGGCTGTTGTCGAGCAGGGGAGCGAGGCGGCGCCGGATGCCGACGTTGGCCCGCATCCGCGGGTCGGGCGCGTACCAGCCGTACATCGCGGCGCGCTCCTCGGGCGTCACCATCTCGAGCGTCAGCTCGTCGTGGTTGCGCAGGAAGGTGCCCCACTGCGTGCCCGACGGGATGTCCGGGGTGTCGGCGAGCACGTCGATGATCGGCTGGGCCTTCTCCTCGCGCAGCGAGTAGTAGAGCCGCGGCATGACCGGGAAGTGGAAGCACATCTGGCACTCGGGCGCGTCGTCGGTGCCGAAGTAGTCGACGACCTCCGCCGGCGGCTGGTTGGCCTCGGCCAGCAGGATGCGTCCCGGGTACTCGGTGTCGACCATGGTGCGCAGCCGGGCGAGGAACTCGTGGGTCTTGGGCAGGTTCTCGCAGTTGGTGCCCTCCTCCTCGAAGAGGTAGGGCACGGCGTCGAGCCGGAAGCCGTCGATGCCGAGGTCCATCCAGAACCGGACGACGTCGAACATCGCCTCCTGCACGGCCTCGTTCTCGAAGTTGAGGTCGGGCTGGTGGCTGAAGAAGCGGTGCCAGAAGAACTGCCGCCGGACCGGGTCGAAGGTCCAGTTCGACACCTCGGTGTCGACGAAGATGATGCGGGCGTCGTCGTAGCCCTCGTCGGTGTCGGACCACACGTAGTAGTCGCCGTACGGGCCGTCGGGCTCGGCGCGGCTCGCCTGGAACCAGGGATGCTGGTCGCTCGTGTGGTTCATGACGAGGTCGGTGACGATGCGGATGCCGCGGGCGTGCGCCTGCGACACGAGCTCGGTGAACTCCGGCAGCGTCCCGAACTCGGGCAGCACGGCCTTGTAGTCGGCGATGTCGTAGCCGCCGTCGCGCAGCGGCGAGGCGTAGAACGGCGGCAGCCAGAGGCAGTCGACGCCGAGCCACTGGAGGTAGTCGAGGCGCTGGATCAGCCCGGTGAAGTCGCCGGCCCCGACGCCCTTGCTGTCGGCGAAGGCGCGGACGAGCACCTCGTAGAACACCGCTTTCCGAAACCACTGCGGGTCGTGCTTCAGCCCCGGCTGGGAGAGGTTGAGTCCCTGCATGTGGTCAGTGGCTCCTCACGCTGATGATGTGAACGGGTTCCGAGTCCGGCCCGAGCCGGACGAAGTTGTCCTGCCGCCACTGCCACGTCTGGTTCGTGATGTGGTCGTGCGCGTCGAAGGTCGACCACGAGGCCATACCCATCGCGTCGAGGTCGAGGTGCACCCACGTCTCACGAGTCGCGTGCGGGTCGAGGTTGGCGACGACGAGGACGGTGTCGCGCTGGCCCGTCGAGCGGTCGACGCGGGTCTTGCTGAAGACGAGGACGTTGTCGTCGTCGGCCGAGTGGAAGTGCAGGTTGCGCAACCACCGCAGCGCCGGGTGCCAGCCCCGGATCTCGTTGAGCCGCTTGAGGTACCAGGCGAGGGAGCGGTGCTCGAGCGGGCCGCCGGGCTCGTAGAGGAACCACTGGCGGTCCTTGTACTCGTACTTCTCGTTGTCGATCTGCTCCTCGGCGCCGGGGCGGGCCACGTGCTCCATCAGCTCGTATCCGGTGTAGATGCCGTAGGTCGGTACGAGCGTCGCCGCCAGGGCCGCGCGCAGCTTCCACGCGGTCGGGCCGCCGTACTGCATGTACGGCGTGAGGATGTCGTGGGTCGTCGGCCAGAAGGAGGGGCGCATGTAGGCGGCACCGGTGTCGTCGGAGGCGAGCTCGCGGCCGTACTCCTCGAGCTCCCACTTCTCGTTGCGCCACGCGTAGTAGGTGTAGCTCTGCTGGAAGCCGGCCTTGGCCAGCTCGTGCATCATGGCCGGCTTCGTGAACGCCTCCGACAGCCAGATGGTCTCGGGGTACTGCAGCGCGACGTCGGCGATCAGCCACTGCCAGAAGCGAACCGGCTTCGTGTGCGGGTTGTCGACACGGAAGATCCGCACGCCGTGGTCGAGCCACACCTGGATGACCCGACGCACCTCGGCGTAGGCCGAGGCGGGGTCGTTGTCGAAGTTGAGCGGGTAGATGTCCTGGTACTTCTTGGGCGGGTTCTCGGCGTAGGCGATGGTGCCGTCGGCGCGCGTCGTGAACAGCTCCGGGTGCGTCTGCACCCAGGGGTGGTCGGGCGAGGCCTGAAGTGCGATGTCGAGCGCCACCTCGAGGCCGACGCTTCGGGCCTCGGCGACGAACGCGTCGAAGTCCTCGAACGTGCCGAGCGCGGGGTCGATGGCGTCGTGCCCACCGTCGGGTGAGCCGATGGCGTACGGGGACCCGGGGTCGCCGGGCTCGGCCGTCAGGCTGTTGTTGCGGCCCTTGCGCGCCGTCGTGCCGATCGGGTGGATCGGGGTCAGGTACACGACGTCGAAGCCCATGTCGGCGATGGCGGGCAACCGCTTCGCGGCGGTGCGCAACGTGCCCGACACCCACTCGCCGGTCTCCTCGTCGCGGTGGGCGCCCTCGGAGCGCGGGAAGATCTCGTACCAGGCGCCGAAGAGGGCGAGCTCGCGCTCGACGTGCAGGGCGTAGGACGGCGAGGGGGAGACCAGCTCGCGCAGCGGCATCATCGCGGCGAGACCCTTGATCTCCGGCGACGTGGCCGCCCCGAAGCGGTGCGCCGCCGGGCGGCGGGTGTCGGCGAGGGCGAGGGCGCCCTTGTCGATCTCCGACGCGTCGGCGCCCTGGCCGCGGACGGCCTCGGCGAAGCGCTCGAGCACCTTGATGCCCTCGGCGCACATGAGGTCCTCGTCGACGCCGGCCGCGATCTTGATGCCGGCGTCGTGCACCCACGTGGCGTACGGGTCCGACCAGCCCTCGACGCGGTAGGTCCACCAGCCCTCCCGGTTCGCGACGACGGTCGTCGACCACTCCGAGGTGCCCGGGTTGTCGCAGTGCATCGCGAAGTAGTGGTCGCGGCCGTCGGGGTCGGTGAGCACCGCCGTGGCGTTGACGGCGTCGTGGCCCTCACGGAAGACCTTGGCGCGCACAACGAACTCCTCGCCGACGACCGACTTGGCCGGGCGGGTGCCGCCGTCGACGAGGGGACGCACGTCGCTGACGGGGATGCGACCGATGGGCAGCGCGCCGCCGGGGTAGCCGGCGACCGTCGGGGCCTCGCTCGCGGGGTGCTCGGGGGCGAGCGTCGAGGCGCCCGCCGACGTCTCGTCGACGAAGGCGGCGTCGGCGACGGGGTGCGAGTCGTCAGGCGTGGCAGGAGGCGATGCCGGGCCGGCCGGGGTCGGAGGCGCGGCGTCGCGGGACACGGTGGTCACCGGTGTCGGGTCGGGTCGGCTCGCGGGGGACACCTGCGAGCGCGGTCGTGCGGGCTTGCTGGAACGGGACTTCTTCGCTGAGCCTGTCACGGGATCGACCGTATCGAAGTTGCGCCCGTCTCGACACGGGCGCGCGGCGGGTCGCAGGCTCGTCTCGGGGCGTGGGCACGAATCGGGATCATTCGGGTCCGAGGGATGAAACCCGGCTGCAAGAGTTGCAAGAACACGACAGTGCGACCCTTATGCTGGCTCCTCGTGAAGGCCATCCGTCGCTTCAGCGTCCGCACCGTCCTGCCCACCCGGATCGAGGGTCTCGGCATCCTCGCCAGCAACCTCCGGTGGTCCTGGCACCCGCCGACGCGTGACCTCTTCGAGAGCATCAGCCCCCGCAAGTGGGCCCAGGCGAACGAGGACCCCGTCAAGCTTCTGTCCCGTCTGTCCGCCGAGGAGCTCGCCTCGCTCGCTGCCGACGACGACTTCGTCAGCAGCGTCGTCGCTGCCAACGCCGACCTGCAGTCCTACCTCACCGACGAGCGCTGGTACCAGCGCTGGAGCCGTGAGCAGGAGTCCGCCGGCCAGGCCGCGCCCGCCGCGATCGCCTACTTCAGCCCCGAGTTCGGCATCACCGCGGTGCTGCCGCAGTACTCCGGCGGCCTCGGCATCCTCGCCGGCGACCACCTCAAGACCGCCTCCGACCTCGGCGTGCCGATCGTCGGTGTCGGCCTCTTCTACAAGACCGGCTACTTCAAGCAGGCTCTGGACCGCGACGGCTGGCAGGTGGAGTCCTACCCCGTCCTGGACCCCGACGGCCTGCCGCTGTCGCTGCTGCGCGAGGACGACGGCACGCCCGCCGTCGTCACCGTCGACCTGCCGGCCGGGCGTGTCCTCAACGCCCACGTCTGGAAGGCGCAGGTCGGCCGGGTGCCGCTGCTGCTGCTCGACTCCGACGTGCCCGGCAACGACGAGCAGACGCGTCGGGTCACCGAGTCGCTCTACGGCGGCGGCGGCGACACCCGCCTCGAGCAGGAGCTGCTCCTCGGCGTCGGCGGCGTCCGCGCCCTCCGTCTCTGGTCGCGACTGTCCGGAGACCCCGCGCCCGAGGTGTTCCACACCAACGAGGGCCACGCCGGCTTCCTCGGCGTCGAGCGCATCACCGAGCTCGTCCGCGACCACGGCCTCACCTTCGACGAGGCCCTCGAGGCCGTTCGCTCGGCCACCGTCTTCACGACCCACACGCCCGTGCCGGCCGGTATCGACCGCTTCGACGCCGCGAAGATCAACCTCTTCTTCGGCGGCCCCAACGCGATCCCGGGCGTGCCCGTCGAGCGCCTCCTCGCCCTCGGCGCCGAGGACTACGAGGGCGGCCAGCCCGGCATCTTCAACATGGCCGTCATGGGTCTGCGCCTGGCCCAGCGCGCCAACGGCGTCTCGCAGCTGCACGGTGTCGTCAGCCGCGAGATGTTCGACGGCCTGTGGCCGGGCTTCGACGACGACGAGGTGCCGATCACGAGCATCACCAACGGCGTCCACGCCCCGACGTGGGTCGACCGCTCGGTCTACGACGTCGCCCTCAAGCACCTCGGCACCGCCGACATCGCCGGCCAGAACGCCTGGGACCGCATCGACGAGGTGCCTGCCGACGCCGTGTGGTCGACCAAGCGCGAGATGCGCGAGAAGCTCGTCACCGACGCGCGCCGCCGCGTCCGCTCGTCGTGGCTCAAGCGCGGTGCCACCGAGCTCGAGCTCGGGTGGACCGACAGCATCCTCGACCCCGACGTGCTGACCATCGGCTTCGCCCGACGCGTCCCGACCTACAAGCGCCTGACCCTGATGCTCCGCGACCCGGAGCGCCTCAAGCGCCTCCTGCTGCACCCGGAGCGCCCGGTGCAGCTGGTCATCGCCGGCAAGTCGCACCCGGCCGACGAGACCGGCAAGCGCCTCATCCAGCAGATGGTCCGCTTCGCCGACGACCCCGAGGTGCGCCACCGCATCGTCTTCCTGCCGAACTACGACATCGCCATGGCCCAGCACCTGTACCCGGGCTGCGACGTCTGGCTCAACAACCCGCTGCGCCCCTTCGAGGCGTGCGGCACGTCGGGCATGAAGGCCGCCCTCAACGGCGGGCTCAACCTCTCGATCCTCGACGGCTGGTGGGACGAGTGGTTCGACGGCCGCAACGGCTGGGCCATCCCGACCGCCGACGGCGTCGAGGATGCCGACCGCCGCGACGACATCGAGGCGGCCGCCCTCTACGACCTCATCGAGCACGACGTCGCGCCGAAGTTCTACGACCGTGGTGTCGACGGCCTGCCCAACGGCTGGATCTCGATGATGACCCACACGCTCAAGACGCTCGGGCCGAAGGTCCTGGCCAGCCGCATGGTCGAGGACTACGTCACGCGTCTCTACAGCCCGGCCGCCGCCGCGGGCCGCTCGCTCAACGGACCGGAGTTCGCCGGGGCCAAGGAGCTGGCCGCCTACAAGGCGTCGGTGCGCGCGGCGTGGCCGAACGTCAAGGTCGAGCACCTCGAGCCCTCCGGCCTGTCCGACTCCCCGCAGGTCGGCGACACCCTCGACCTGCGCGCCTACGTCGACCTCGCCGGGCTGCGCCCCGAGGACGTCGAGGTGCAGCTCGTCCACGGCCACGTCAACGAGGCCGACGAGCTGTGGGGCGTCGAGACGACGCCGCTCGCCTTCGTCGAGAGCTACGAGGACGGTCGCGCCCTGTTCGCCGGCAGCCAGCCGCTCGCCCGCACCGGGTCGTTCGGCTACAGCGTCCGGATCGTGCCGCGGCACCCGGCGCTCGCGTCGCCGGCCGAGCTTGGCCTCGCCCGCACCGCCTGACGCGTCGCACCATCGACCACCGGAGAGCCCGGACCCTGCACGGGTCCGGGCTCTCCGGTGTCGTGTCGGTAGGTGAGGCGATGGGCGAGTCGGTGGGTGGGTGGGTCGGTCAGTCGACGTCCACGGCGCACCAGACCTGCATCGAGGCCGGCCCCATCGGCAGCGTCGTGCCCGCAGGCACCGGCGCTCCGGGCTCGGACGGGCGTGCGTCGGAGCTGTCCCAGACGAGCTCGTAGGCGCTCGTGCCGGGAGCGTCGGGCAGCGTCACGTCAGCGGCCGTGGCCGCACCGTTGAGCACGACGAGCACCGACTGCTGGTCGTGCCACAGGCCGTTGTAGAGCGCCTGGAGCACGTGCTCGGCCGGCCCGTCCCAGCGGTGGCCCATCGGCTCGCCGTCGCCGGCGAACCACGCGAGGTCGGTGGAGCCGTCGGTGTGCACCGGGCGGCCGGTGAAGAACGAGCGCTGGCGCAGCACCGGGTGCTCGCGTCGCAGCCGGACGAGGTGCCGCGTCGTGGCGAGGAGGTCCTCCTGCCACGGCTCGAGGTCCCACGCCATCCAGCTGATCTCGTTGTCCTGCGAGTACGGGTTGTTGTTGCCGCGCTGGCTGCGGCCGAGCTCGTCGCCGGCCGTGAGCATGGGCACGCCGGTCGACAGCAGCAGCGTGCCGAGGAGGTTGCGCATCGTGCGGCGACGCGCCTGCAGGACCCGCGCGTCGTCGGTGCGGCCCTCGACACCGTGGTTCCAGGAGCGGTTGTCGTTCGAGCCGTCGGTGCCGCTGTGACCGTTGACCCCGTTGTGCTTGGTGTCGTAGGCCGTGAGGTCGTGCAGCGTGAAGCCGTCGTGGGCGGTGACGAAGTTGACCGACGCGATGGTGCCGCGGTCGTGGCTGTCGAAGAGGTCCTGCGAGCCCGCGAGGCGGGTCGCGAGGTCGCGGACGCCGTGGCCCACGCCGCCGTTCGCCGACGCGGCGAGGTCGCGCAGCCAGAAGGTCCGCGCGGTGTCGCGGTAGCGGTCGTTCCACTCCGAGAA
>JAEXXY010000434.1 GCA_023451855.1 Actinomycetes bacterium | reverse complement strand
GGGCGGCGCGGTGCGCGTCGGCCGAGTAGGCGCCCGGCGACTCGACCGGCTCGCCGAAGGGCACGAGCGCGGTGACGGTGCACTCGGCGGCCCACCGCGTCAGGGAGTCGTCGACGGCGTTGAGGCGCGAGGCCTTGAGCAGGTCGGCGGCGCGGGCCCACTGCGGCGTGCCGGGGTCGAGGACGTGCACGGTGGCCCGGACGGTGAGCAGGCGGCCCCCGGTGTCCTTGCTGCGCAGGACGAGCCGGACCTCCTTGGGCAGCCACGGCAGCGGCTGCTCACCGGGGCCGCTGACGACGAGCGCGGCGCCGTCGTCCCACACGTGCCAGGCCGGCCAGGCCCGGTCGTCGGCGACGTCGATCCACAGCAGCCCGGACTTGCCCATCGCCTCGCCGAGCAGGGCGCTGAGGTTGGCGGCCGGCTGGGCGGGCTCCTCGGTCGGTCGGGTGCTGGGGTCGGTCACAGGCCCCACCTTAGTGATCCGCGCCTCATGCCGGTCGGGCGTGAGCGCGGTCATAACGGACGCCCCCGGGCCGACGCTAGGTTGACGCCCATGCGCAGCGCGAAGGACTTCTTCCGTCCCCTCGCGGTGGGCGCGCCGGCTCCTCTCACCGAGGTGCCCGCCCGTCCGTCGCGGGTCATCCACTTCTTCGACCCGAGCAACGAGAAGATGGCGGCCAAGGTCCCCGGCCTCGTCGGCACGGTCGACGTGCTGCTCGGCAACCTCGAGGACGCCGTCAAGGCCGACCGCAAGGAGGCGGCGCGAGCCGGCCTCGTCGCGATCGCCAAGGCCACCGACTTCGGCGAGCACACCCAGCTGTGGACCCGCGTCAACGCCCTCGACAGCCCCTGGGTGCTCGACGACCTGACGACGCTCGTCACCGAGATCGGCGACAAGCTCGACGTCATCATGGTGCCGAAGGTGCAGGGCGCGGAGGACATCCACTACGTCGACCGGTTGCTGGCCCAGCTCGAGGCGAAGGCAGGGCTGACGCGTCCGATCCTCGTGCACGCCATCCTCGAGACGGCGCGTGGCATGGTCAACGTCGAGGAGATCTGCGGCGCCAGCCCGCGCATGCAGGGCCTGTCGCTCGGGCCGGCCGACCTCGCGGCCGACCGCCGGATGAAGACGACGCGCGTCGGCGGCGGCCACCCGGGCTACCTCGTGCGCGAGGACCCGCCGGGCGGCGACGTGCACGCGACGCGTCCGGTGCACCAGCAGGATCTCTGGCACTACACGATCGCCCGGATGGTCGACGCCTGCGCGATGCACGGGATCTACCCGTACTACGGGCCGTTCGGCGACATCGCGGACGTCGTCGCGTGCGAGGACCAGTTCCGCAACGCCTTCCTGCTCGGCTGCGTCGGCGCCTGGTCGCTGCACCCGGTGCAGATCGAGATCGGCAAGCGCGTCTTCAGCCCGTCGGCCGAGGACGTGCGCCACGCCCGACGCGTCGTCGCCGCCATGGGCGACGGCACGGGAGCCGTGATGCTCGACGGCAAGATGGAGGACGACGCGAGCCTCAAGCAGTGCCTCGTCATCGTCGAGCTGGCCGAGCGTCTTGCCGCCACCGACCCCGACCTCGCGAGGCTCTACGCCGAGCCGGCCGACGCCAGCGCGAGCCAGGAGGCCTGAGCCGCAATGGGATACGAGCAGACCACGTTCCGTCCGCGTCGTTCCGTCCTCTACATGCCGAGCTCGAACGAGCGGGCGCTCGAGAAGGCGAAGACGCTCCCGGTCGATGCCCTCATCCTCGACCTCGAGGACGCCGTCGCCCCCGACGCCAAGGACGCAGCCCGCGAGAACGCCTGTGCCGCGGCGCGGTCCGGCGCGTACGGCCGGCGTGAGGTGACGATCCGCGTCAACGGGCTGGGCAGCCGGTGGCACGAGGCGGACCTCGCTGCCGCGGCCGCCGCAGGCCCCGACGCCGTCGTCGTGCCCAAGGTGGGCTCGGCCGAGGAGGTGCGCGCCCTCGTCGCGGCCCTGGAGGCTGCCGGCGCGCCCGGGCACACGCGCCTGTGGGCCATGGTCGAGACCCCGGCCGCGATCCTGCACGCCGCCGAGATCGCGGCTGCCTCCGAGCGCCTCGCCTGCCTGGTGCTCGGGACCAACGACCTCTACAAGGAGCTCGGCGCCACGTTCGCGCCGGGGCGCGCCGCCGTCATGACGAGCCTGCAGCTCGCGGTGCTCGGCGCCCGGTCGGCCGGAGTGGCGGTGCTCGACGGCGTCTTCAACGACGTCAAGGACGCCGACGGCTTCCTCGCCGAGGCACGGCAGGGCCGCGAGATGGGCTTCGACGGCAAGACCCTGATCCACCCGGGCCAGGTCGAGCCGGCCAACGCCGTGTTCGCTCCGAGCCCCGAGCAGGTGGCCGACGCGCGTGCCGTCATCGACGCGTTCGAGCACGCGCAGGCCGAGGGGCGCGGCGTCGCGACGTTGAACGGGCGTCTCATCGAGAACCTCCACGTCGACACGGCCCGGAAGGTGCTGGCCACCGCCGACGCCATCGCCGCCCTCGACGGCTGAGCCGCCACCGCCGGCGGTTCGACGTGTCCTCGCGAGCCAGGCGTCGCGCGAACACATCGAGCCGGGGAGGCGAGCTCAGGTGACGGCGTGCAGCTTCTCCGGGTTGCGCACGCCGTGCAGGGCGACGGCTCGGTCACCCTCGACGGTGAGGAACCACACGGAGTCGACGCCCTCAGCCGTGAGGAACACGACCGCGTCCTCGCCGTTGACGACCCGCAGCTCGGCGCCGGTGACGAGCTGCGCCTCGGGCCTGCTCCCGACGGCGACGAGCCACCGTGCGACCTTGTCGGCGCCGTGGATCGGGCGCAGGGCCGCCTTGCGGATGCCGCCACCGTCGCTGACGAGGGTGACGTCCGGGGCGAGCACCTCGAAGAGGCCCTCGACGTCGCCGCTCGTCGCCGCGGCGAGGAAGCGCTCGACGACCTTGCGGTGGCGCGACGCGTCGACGACGCTGCGCGGACGACGGGCCTCGACGTGCGACCGGGCGCGGTGCACGAGCTGGCGCACGGCGGCGGGGGAGCGGTCGAGCGTCGTCGCGACCTCCGGTGCCGGCATCCCGAACACCTCGGTCAGCACGAAGGCGGCCCGTTCGAGGGGGCTGAGCGACTCCAGCACGATGAGCATCGCCATCGACACGTCGTCGGCGAGCTCGGCGGCGGCTGCCCCGTCGTCGCGGGGGTCGGTGGCGACGGGCTCGGGCAGCCACGGTCCGACGTAGGCCTCCCGACGTGAGCGCAGCTGGCGGATCCTGTTGAGGGCCAGACGCGTCGTCACGGTCAGCAGGTAGGCGCGTGGCTCGTCGATGGTGTCGAGGTCGACGTCTCGCCACCGCAGCCACGCCTCCTGCACGACGTCCTCGGCGTCGCTGTGGCTCGACAGGATCCGGTAGGCGGCGCCGACGAGCGAGCCGCGGTGCTGCTCGAAGACGACGGTCGCCGCGTGGCGCGGGTCGACCGCCTCACCCGTGGAGCGGTCCGGCGTCGGGAGCGTCGTCATCGGTCATCACCTCGGGGTCCGTGTGGTCGTCGGCCGCGTACGGCGATCATCGCAGCGTCCGGTGCGGGTTTTCACCGGGTGGACACGCGACGGCCGCCGACTGTGACATCGCGACGAGACATCGCGACAACTGCTCGGCAGGCACACGGACATTTCGGACGCGCCACGCGGGGGTGAGGTTTCCCGGTGAGGCCTCGCTCGGGTGAGACTGGGATGGTGACGATGTCCGAGACGCGCCGACCGCGGCCTCCCGTGCCGGGACCGCGGCCGTCGGGCGGGGGCCGGATGGCACCGAGCGGCGAACCGCCGCTGCGCCTGACGCGCCGGGGAGTCCTCGTGCTCGGCGGCCTCGGCGCTGCCGCGGTGGCCGGCGGTGGGTGGGCCCTGGCCTCGGCGACCGGACCCGACCAACCCGTGACGATGACCCCCGAGTCGCGGGCGCACCCGGTGGCGCTCGACCGGGCGACGCTCCGGCGCCGCACCACGATCGGTGGAGCCACGCACGTCTACGAGGTCGACGGGCGGGCGACCCCGTACTACGTGCAGGACGCCTTCGCGGCCACGCTCGCCGCGTGGATGACGACGCACCGCACGCTGACCGGCCAGCGGCCCGACGCGCTGCACTCCTACGGCGGGTGGACCCAGGGCACGGGTACCTCGTGGCACCACTCCGGGCAGGCGCTCGACATCGCCCGCCTGCGCGCCGGTGGCTCCGACGTCGCCTCGCTGCGCTACGACCGTTGGCGCGACGACACCGCAGCCGAGGTGCGGCGGCGGCTGCGCACGTACTGGCAGGTGGCCGCCGGCCTGCACCTGCACTTCGCGGACGTGCTGACCTACCTGTTCGACGCGTCGCACTCCAACCACATCCATGTCGACAGCGGACGCTTCGGCCCCGGCGGGGTGCCGCGGCTCATCCCGCGCTCGGGCGCGCAGGTGCAGGCCGTCCAGGCGATGTGCGTGCACGTGTGGGGGCGCTCGGGGGTGCGGACCACGGGCGAGCTGGACGGCCCGACCCGCGATGCCACGACGGCGATCCTGCGCGACCACGGGGGCGTCGGCGAGCTTTCCGACGGCGTCGAGGCGTGGCAGGCGTTCCTGCGCGCGACGATCCGCGAGGCCCGCGACGCCTGAGCGTGCACGACACCTAGGATCGAGCGCATGCCCAAGAGCGTGCTGACCCCGCAGTCGCAGGACTTCCCCCGTTGGTACCAGGACGTGGTCGCCAAGGCGGAGCTGGCCGACAACGGCCCGGTACGCGGCACCATGGTCGTGCGACCTTACGGCTACGCGATCTGGGAGCGGATGCAGGCCGACATGGACCGGCGCATCAAGGAGGCCGGCGCCCGCAACGCCTACTTCCCGCTGTTCATCCCCGAGTCCTACCTCAAGCGCGAGGCCGAGCACGTCGAGGGGTTCAGCCCCGAGCTCGCCGTCGTGACGCACGCCGGTGGCAAGCAGCTCGAGGAGCCGGTGGTCGTGCGCCCGACGTCCGAGACCGTCATCGGCGAGTACATGGCCAAGTGGACGCAGAGCTACCGCGACCTGCCGCTGCTGCTCAACCAGTGGGCCAACGTCGTGCGGTGGGAGCTGCGCCCGCGAATCTTCCTGCGCACCAGCGAGTTCCTCTGGCAGGAGGGGCACACGGCCCATGCCTCGGAGCAGGACGCACGCGCCTACGCCCGGCGGATCCACGCCGACGTCTACGCGGCGTTCATGCGCGAGACGCTCGCGCTGCCCGTGGTGCTCGGTGTCAAGACCGCGCGCGAGCGGTTCGCCGGCGCGACGAACACCCTTGCGCTGGAGTCGATGATGCGTGACGGCAAGGCCTTGCAGATGGGCACGAGCCACGAGCTCGGCCAGAACTTCGCCCGGGCGTTCGACATCACCTACCTGTCCGAGCAGGGCCGGCAGGAGCTGTGCTGGACGACGTCGTGGGGCACCTCGACGCGGATGCTCGGGGGCCTCATCATGGGCCACGGCGACGACGCCGGCCTGCGGCTGCCGCCGCGGCTCGCGCCCGTGCAGGCGCTCGTCATGGTCGTCAAGGACGGTGAGGGTGTGGCCGAGGCGGCCCGCCAGGTCGTGGCCGACCTCCTCGCCGCCGGTGTCCGGGCCGAGCTCGACGACCGCACCGACACCGCCTTCGGACGACGAGCCGTCGACGCCGAGCTCAAGGGCATCCCGGTGCGGGTGGAGGTGGGTCCGCGCGACCTCGCCGAGGGGTCGGTCACGCTCGTGCGTCGGGTGGCCGGCGGCAAGACGCCGGTGTCGCTCGGCGCGCTCGTACCGGCGGTGACGGCGGCGCTCGACGAGGACCACGACGCCCTCTACGCCGAGGCGCTCGCGCGTCGCGACTCGGGCACGCGTGCGGTGACGACGGTCGAGGACGCCCTCGAGGCCGCCCGCACCGGCTGGGCCACGATCCCGTGGGCGAGCCTCGGCGTCGACGGTGAGGCGCGCTTGGCCGCGTCGGCCGTCACGGTGCGCTGCCTGACGATGCCCGACGGGTCGGTACCCGACGCAGAGGACGCGGACGGTGTCCTCGCCGTCGTGGGGCGCGCGTACTGACCGGCGAGGGTCCGTGACACCCGCCGGCGCCCCTTCGTGGGCGCCGTCACGCCCCGCCGGGGAAGGTCCCGGCGTGCGGCGTCGTTGAGGTGGTGGAGAGGACGGTGGACGCGTGAGCGAGCAGAGCAGTGACGAGACGGTGACGCCGGGGCGTCCGGCGGCGTCGCACGCGACGACGGCCCAGCCCGAGGTGCTGACGCCGCTGCTGCGCGACCGCGAGAGCGTCATGGTCTACGACCGCGAGCACGAGCTGTCGCCCGACGCGCTCCGGGCCATCCTCGAGGCGGCCCGGTGGGCGCCGTCCGCGGGCAACTCCCAGCCGTGGGGCTTCATCGTCGGCCGGCGCGGCGACGCCACCCACGAGGCGATGCTCGAGGTGCTGACCCCGCCGAACCGCGTGTGGGCACCGTCGGCGTCGGCGATCGTCTTCACGTTGCACCAGGTGGCCACCGACGAGGACCACGAGGTCTCCTACAGCGACTACGCGATGTTCGACCTCGGCCAGGCCGTCGCCCACATAACGGTTCAGGCCCGCTCGATGGGCCTGCAGGTGCGTCAGTTCGGCGGCTTCGACCACCGCGCCGCCACGGAGGCGTTCGCCGTGCCGCGCCACTGGGCCGTGACGACCGGCATCGCGCTGGGGCTGCCCGCCCGGGGCGGCGAGGACGAGCAGATGCCCGACTGGGTGCGTACCCGGGCCCGGCTCCCGCGCTCGCGCCTGCCGCTCGAGGAGTTCGTGCACTCGGGCAAGTTCGGCCACCCGGCGGACTTCCTCACCGACGCCGTGGGCTGACGCGCCGCGCGAGCGGGCGGCCACGGGCGGGGCCACGCCACGAACGCGTGGCCCCGCCGGGCCGGACCGTCCCTGGCGGTGTCACCAGCGGGACGTCGCGGCGGCCATGAGGTCGCCGAAGAGCAGTCCGTGGTCCACCTCGAAGCCGCGACGGGTGAACCAGCCGCCCATGTTGCGCGCGTCGCGTTCGAGGAACTCCGGGCCGTGCGGGTTGCCGATGACGTCGACGACCTGAGGCCAGTCGATGAGGACCAGGCGCGAGGCCTCGCCCTCACCCTCGAGGAGCACGTTGTACGGCGACAGGTCGCCGTGCGCCCAACCGAGCTCGGCCAGCCGCAGCATCGCCTCGCGCAGCTGCTCGAAGAGCACCGGCAGCAGCTCCGGGTCCGGGCGGGTCTGCGCGAGGCGCGGTGCGGCCTGCCCGTCGGGAGAGCCGATGAACTCCATCAGCATCTCGTCGTCGGACATCTGCACCGGGTAGGGGACCGGCAGCCCCTCGTCCCAGAGCCGCACCAGCGTCTCGAACTCGGCGAAGGCCCAGAGGCCGCTGATCAGCTCCTTGCCGAACGAGGTGCGGGTGCGGATGGCCCGGGTCTCGCGCGACTTCCGCACGCGCCGCCCCTCGAGGTAGCCCGAGTCGCGGTGGAAGAGGCGGTTCTTGCTCGACCGGTAGCGCTTGCCGGCCATGAGCACGTCACGCTCGGCAGAGCCCGGCACCCACCGCCGCACGAGGTGGACGTCGGCCTCCTTGCCGGTCTTGAGGACGCCGAGGTCGGACTCGACGGCCCCGAGGTCGGTGATGACCCAGTCGGGTCGCGGTTTCGGACCGTGGGTCGCGCCGTCCCAGGACGACCACCGCTCGCCCTCGGGGGGCCCGTCGGGGTCGGTGTCGACGGCGAACTGGTGGACGTCGAGGTCGGAAGGCCGGCCGGCGGTCAGCCGAGGATCGAGAACCTCGTACTCGTCCTCGTGGAATGCTTTGAAAGACAAGGGAACTCCAAGGAAGAAGTGAACTGGGCAGGCGTGCCCGGGACCGTGATGGACATGTCACCCTCCTTGGGTCGGTGTGGACGGCCGTGTGCCGCCGCGCTCGGGTAGAGACTGGCGCGGCCACCCGCAGGTCCGCAACCGCTTTTCGCGCACCTCGGCTCGCGGTGGCAGGCAGTTGGCGCGATCCGTATCAAAGCGACCCGTCGCGGCTCTACCGTGGCAAGGAGCAGGTCCGTCTCGGAGGTGAGCCAGGAATGCCGTCCGCGTCCTTCGGTGGGGGAGTGCGCGTTCACACGCCACCTGGTTACGACGCCGTCCCCGTGCCCGACCGCACCCGCGACCTGCCGTTGCCGTCGTCGGACGCGGCGCGCAAGGAGGGCGTCGTCGCTGCCCTGCAGGGCGACGAGTTCGACGTGGTGCAGCGGATCGCGCTGTCCCCGAGCGTGACCCGTGACCTGGACCCTTCCGCCTCCACCCGGGTGGGAACGGTGGCCGTCGACGTCGACGTAGCCCCGGACGAGGACGCGGTCGTCCTCGTCGAACGCGACGGCGTCTGGTCCTGGCACCTGCCCGCCGAACGCACGCGCGACCTCGGCGACGGGCCGCGCACCGTGAGCTTCCGCATCGACGTGCAACCGGTGCGTCCGCCGCACCCGCCCCGGGGAGGGGCTCCTCGTGGTGGTGGGGTGACCCGCGGCGTCGATGCACCGGCCGCCGATCGAGGCCTCATCGGCGACCTCGTCCACGGGGCGGCGGAGGCGATCGTGCTGCGCTTCGCCGCGCCGCTGCTCGGCCACGTCGTCGACCACCTCGAGGCCTCGACGCGCACCGGCCTCATCCACGTCACGGGTGAGCCACTCGAGGCCTGGCAGCCCGTCGACACGCTCGCCGCGGTCCCGCTGCCGACGGACCGCACACCGCGCGTCCTGCTGCTCGTCCACGGCACCTTTTCCTCGACGGCCGGCGCGTTCGGGGCACTGTCGCTGGCGCCGGGGGCGGGTGGGTTCGTGCGAACCCTCGTCGACGCGTACGACGCCGTCGTCGGCTACGACCACCGCACCCTGAGCCTCGACCCGGGGCAGAACGCCCGGGACCTGCTCGACCGGCTGCGGGTGCCGGGGGTGCGCGACGACATCGTCTTCGACGTCGTGACGCACAGCCGCGGCGGTCTCGTGACGCGGTCGTTCATCGAGGAGGTCCTTCCCGGGTCCGGTTGGGGCGCAACGGTGGACAACGCCGTGTTCGTCGCCTCGACGCACGGCGGCACGCATCTGGCCGACCCGTCGCGCTGGCACGACCTCGTGGACCTCTACACCAACCTCGTCACCATCGCCGCGAGCGGGCTCGGGCTCGTGCCGGGCGCGGCCCCGTTCGCGGCGGTGGTCGGCGGCGTGGTGCGGGCCGTCGGTGGCCTCGTCAAGGTGCTCGCCACGGCGGCGACCTCCGAC
>JAEXXY010000322.1 GCA_023451855.1 Actinomycetes bacterium | reverse complement strand
CGGTGGGGCGGCACCGACCCGCTCCCGCGCCGCTTTGACGCCGACCAGCTCGAGGCGCTGCTCGGTGCCGCCGGGTTCACCGACGTCCAGGTCCGCGGTACCAACATCGTCGGCCACCTCGTGCCGGCCTCCCTCGTCGACTCCGACGCCGACCGGGCCGCTCTCGTCGAGCTCGACGAGCTGCTCGTCTCCGGCCCCGGGCGCGAGTTCCTCCGCACGCTCGGCAATGCCCTGCACGTCGTCGCCCGCCGCGACTGACGGGCCCGCTGCAGCCGGCGTGCCCGTCGGGCCGGGGGGCTGCCGGTGAGCCGCCGCCAGTTCACCGCCCCGACGCGTCCGGACGGCCGACCGCCCGACGACACCGGGTGCACCGTCCTGCACGTCGACATGGACGCCTTCTACGCGTCGGCCTCGCTCATCTCGCGGCCCGACCTGCGCGGCAAGCCGGTCATCATCGGGGGAGCGGGCGGTCGCTCGGTCGTCCTGTCGGCCACCTACGAGGCGCGCGCCTTCGGGGTCGCCTCGGCGATGCCGATGGCCCGGGCCCGGCGGCTGTGCCCGCAGGCCGTCGTCATCGAGCCGGACCACCGGCGCTATGCCGCGATCTCCGAGGCCGTCATGGCCACCTTCGCGACCGTCACCGACACCGTCGAGCCGCTCTCCCTCGACGAGGCCTTCCTCGACGTCTCCGGCGCGATGCGGCGCCTCGGCAGCCCGGCCACCATCGCCGAGCGGCTGCGCGACACCATCGCCGACGAGCAGGGCATCACGTGCTCGGTCGGGGTGGCGCCGACGAAGTTCGTGGCCAAGCTCGCCTCGAACCTCGCCAAGCCCGACGGGCTCATCGTCGTGCCCCGCGAGGAGGTTGTCTCCTTCATCCACCAGCTGCCGGTCGCGGCCATCTGGGGTGTCGGCGACAAGACCGAGGAGCACCTGCACCGGCTCGGCCTGCGCACCGTCGCCGACCTCGCGCACACGCCGGTCGAGACCCTCCAGCGCGCCCTCGGCGACGTCGCCGGCCGTAACCTGCACGACCTCGCCTGGGGCCGTGACCCCCGGCACGTCGTGCCCGAGCGCCGCGAGAAGTCGATCGGGGCCGACGAGACCTTCGCCCACGACATCGACGACCCGGTCCGCATCCATCGCGAGCTGCTCCGTCTCGCCGACCGCACCGCGGCCCGGGCCCGGACGGCCGGGATGTCGGGGCGCACCGTGTCGATCAAGGTCCGGTTCGCCGACTTCACGACGATCACCCGGGCCAAGACCCTGCGCCACCACACCGACGTCTCGCGCGACATCTACGCCACCGCCCGCGAGCTCTACGACCGTCTCGGCCTCCAGCGGGCCCGCATCCGCCTCGTCGGCGTCCGGCTCGAGGGGCTCGTCCCGACCGAGACCGCCCCCATCCAGGCCCGCCTCGACGAGCCGGAGAAGGGGTGGCGCGACGCCGACCGCGCGGTCGACCGGGCGAGCGCTCGCTTCGGTGCCGGGTCGGTGCGGCCGGCCAGCCTCATGCGTGACCCGACCTCGGGTTCCCATCGTGGGACGCGGGACCTATCCTGAGGGAAAGAGACCCCCGTCGGGTGTCGCCGCAATACGATTGGTGACAGTCGAGATCGCACAGGGAGGTGCCTAGTGGCACTCTCGGAACACGAGGAAGCCCTGCTCCAGCAGATGGAGGAGGCCCTCTATGCCGAGGACCCGCGCTTCGCGTCGCGGATCCGCAAGACCAAGTCGCGTGGCGCCGGGCGAGGCAGGATCGTCGCCGGAGTCATCGCGGGTGTGGCGGGCCTGGCGCTCGTCGTCTACTCGGCCATGAGCGGCGTGATCTGGCTCGGTGCCGTGGGCTTCGCGATCATGGTGGCCGGCATCGTCTACGCCATCACCCCGTCGAAGACGCGCCTCGCGGCCGTCGACGCGGACGGCACCCCCAAGCCTCGCCCCGCCGGGCGTCAGCGGGCGACGAGCTCGCGCCAGGGCACCTTCATGGAGCGCCTCGAGGAGCGTTGGGAGAAGCGTCGCCGCAACCAGTGGTGACACCCACCGCGCGACGACCGCACGAACGGAAAGGCCGCCATCCCGTCGGGAGGCGGCCTTCGTGCAGGTCCGGCCTGCCCGGCGCGCTCGCCCGGCTTCCGGTGTGAGAAGCGCCACGTCCACGACGCGCGGTCACGGACGCGTCAGGTAGACCCCCGCCACCCACGTCGCGAGGATGCCGACGGCCGTCAGCAGCTCGATGCCCATGCTCGTGACGACGGCGCGCACGGCCTCGCGGGTGGCCGACCAGGCGCGGGCGTGCTCGCGGTGCTTGATGCGTTCGAGCAGGTACACGGTCAGGACGAAGCCGAGCGGCGCGCCGACGATCGGGACGACGAAGAAGCCGACGACCGCCACGAGCGCGGCGACCGCCACGAAGGTCGAGTCGACGCCGCGGCTGGTCAACCGCCGGCCGGGCACGAGGTACTTGGCCGTCATGCCCACGGCCAGGACGACCGTCGCGACCGCGAGGACGGCCCACCCGGCCGCGTCCTGTCGCAGCAGCGACCACGCGAGGACACCGCCCCAGACCAGGAAGAGTCCGGGCAGGACGGGCACCACGACGCCAGCGGTCCCGACCAGCATGGCCACGAGGATCAGGAGGTTGGTCTCGGTGATCACGGGTCAGCCGGTCGGGACCGCTGGGACGGGTGGTGGACGCATCGCGTCCGTGGGCTCCGTTGCCGCGCTTCGGTCCTGCCGATCAGCGCTCGTCGACCTCGGCGGAGGCCGGCGTCTCGATGAGCCGGGCCGTCTCGTCGTGGATGTCGACGGCCTTGTCCGCCAGCGCCGGGAGGTGCTGACGTCCGTGGTGTGCGCAGAAGAGGAGCTCACCGCCGCCGACGAGGCGGGCGCGGATGTAGGCCTGGGCGCCACACCGGTCGCAGCGGTCTGCTGCAGTCAACTCGGGTGCCAGTGCTGTCGTCATCTCAGTGCTCGCCTTCTCTCTGTTGCTCGGGGGCCTCCCCGAAGGGATGTCCCGCGTCCTCGAGGCTCGGGGCTCCTGCGTCTGCCCGTCGTCCTCGCGGCTGTTCCAACAGTGAATCACGCGGAATGCTTCCCCGATGGCACGCTCGGCTGCAAGGGCCCCGCAAGATTCCCGGATCGTTACCGACTGTCGAGGGTTCGGAGCCGATGACGCTCCGGATGCCTCGCAGTCCGGCCCCCCTCCGCCGGCCCTTGGTCCATACCCGGAAGCGGCCCGTCACCGTCGCCGCGAGCCTCCGAAGGGTCGTCGGCGGTGGTGACTAGGCTGCGGGTGCCGGCCGGGAGCGGTGGGGCTCTGCGTGGACTCCGCGCGGACTCCCCGCGGACGCTCCGCGAAGCCCCTCCCGACACGGCGAGCAGTCCGACGAAACGAGAGAGAACCGACACCCGTGGCCTCCGCCTCCCGCCCCGCCCCCTCCGGCAACGGCGACTACACCGCGCGTCACCTCCAGGTCCTCGAGGGCCTCGAGGCCGTGCGCAAGCGTCCCGGCATGTACATCGGCTCGACCGACCAGCGTGGCCTCATGCACTGCCTCTGGGAGATCATCGACAACGCCGTCGACGAGGCGCTGGCGGGCGTCTGCACCGGCATCGAGGTCATCCTCGGCTCGGACGGCTCGATCGAGGTGCGCGACAACGGCCGCGGCATCCCCGTCGACATCGAGCCGCGCACCGGCCTGTCCGGCGTCGAGGTCGTCTTCACCAAGCTGCACGCCGGCGGCAAGTTCGGCGGCGCCTCATATGCCGCCACCGGTGGCCTGCACGGCGTCGGTGCCTCGGTCGTCAACGCCCTGTCCGCGCGGCTCGACGTCGAGGTCGACCGCGGCGGCAAGACCTACGGCATGAGCTTCCGCCGCGGCGAGCCCGGCACCTTCACCGACGCCCCGGGCGCCCCGCACTCGCCCGAGGCCTCGTTCACGCCGTACGAGCGCAAGAGCGCGCTGCCCGTGGTCGGCAAGGCCAAGCGCGGTGTCACCGGCTCGCGGGTGCGCTTCTGGCCCGACCGGCAGATCTTCCTCAAGGACGCCGAGCTCGACTACGACGCCATCCTCGGGCGCGCACGGCAGACCTCCTTCCTCGTCCCGGGCCTGCGGCTGGTCATCCGCGACGAGCGGCGCCTGCCGGGCACGCCGGGCGAGGCGGCCCCGGTCGAGGACGTCTTCCAGCACGACGGCGGCATCACCGACTTCGTCGAGTTCCTCGCCCCCGACACCCCGATCACCGACGTGTGGCGACTCGAGGGCTCCGGCACCTTCACCGAGACGGTCCCGGTCCTCGACGTCAACGGCCACATGACCCCCACCGAGCTCGAGCGCGAGTGCGGCGTCGAGGTGGCGCTGCGCTGGGGCCAGGGCTACGACACGAAGGTCCAGTCCTTCGTCAACATCATCACCACGCCCAAGGGCGGCACCCACGTCACCGGCTTCGAGCAGGCGATCGTCAAGGTCTTCCGCAAGCAGCTCGAGGTAAACGCCCGCCGGCTCAAGGTCGGCAACGACAAGCCGGAGAAGGACGACATCCTCGCCGGCATGACGGCGGTCGTCACGGTGCGCCTCGCCGAGCCGCAGTTCGAGGGCCAGACCAAGGAGGTCCTCGGCACCAACGCCGTGCGCGCCATCGTGGCCAAGGTCGTCGAGAAGGAGCTGACCGAGCGCCTCACCTCGACCAAGCGGGGCGACAAGGCGCAGTCGGCGCTGCTCCTGGAGAAGGTCGTCTCCGAGATGAAGTCGCGCATCAGCGCGCGGCTGCACAAGGAGACGCAGCGACGCAAGAACGCCCTCGAGAGCTCGACGCTGCCCTCGAAGCTGCGCGACTGCCGCACCACCGACGTCGAGCGCTCGGAGCTGTTCATCGTCGAGGGCGACTCGGCGATGGGCACCGCCAAGGAGGCGCGCAGCTCGGAGTTCCAGGCCCTGCTGCCGATCCGCGGCAAGATCCTCAACGTCCAGAAGGCGTCGGTCTCCGACATGCTGAAGAACGCCGAGTGCGCCTCGATCATCCAGGTCATCGGCGCCGGCTCGGGCCGCAGCTTCGACCTCGACGCGGCCCGCTACGGCAAGGTCATCATCATGACCGACGCCGACGTCGACGGCGCGCACATCCGCACCCTGCTGCTGACCCTCTTCTTCCGCTACATGCGACCGCTCGTCGACGCGGGGCGCGTCTACGCGGCCATGCCGCCGCTGCACCGCATCGAGGTGATCAACCCGGGCGCGAAGAAGAACGAGCTCATCTACACCTACAACGAGGTCGAGATGCGTCGCACCCTCGCCCGGCTCGAGAAGTCGGGCAAGAAGATCAAGCAGCCGATGCAGCGCTACAAGGGTCTGGGCGAGATGGACGCCGACCAGCTGGCCGACACGACGATGGACCCGCGCCACCGCACGCTGCGCAAGGTGACGATGCGCGACCTCGAGGCCGCCGAGCGCGTCTTCGAGCTGCTCATGGGCAACGAGGTCGCCCCGCGCAAGGACTTCATCATCGGGTCCGCGTCCGAGGTCGACCGGGAGCGCATCGACGCCTGAGGGTGTGCGAGGGCGGCTGAGGGCGCATCCCGGGGTTGGGCGTCCCCGGGACGCCACCCGGGGTGGCGTGCTTACGATGTGCGTGCCGGCGGGGTTCCCTCCGGCGTTGTCGTCGAGAAGGGGTGTCGATGGTGGGCAACGGCGGTGCCGACGGTCCGGTGGATGCGCAGCGCGACGAGCGCTGGGCGGGTCCGGCCGGACGTTCGCAGGTGGACGCGGGCACCGAGGGGGAGAGCTTCACCGTCGAGGTACCCGTCGACGCCACGGGGTCCGCGGTCGCCTCTGCAGAGGCCGACACGGCCGTGCCGAGCGAACCCGACCACCTGTCGGCAGGCCCGTCGGTCCCCGACGAGGACGTCGCGGTGGCCCGCATCGACGAGGCCCCGGAGCGCACCGTGCCGGCCACGAGCTACCTCTCGCCCGACGAGCTGCGCTGGGCCGGCGACCGGATCGGCGCCATCTCGGGCGCCTTCGCGGCCCGCGTCGTCGGGCAGGCCCGACTGCACGAGACCCTCCTCATCGCGCTGCTCACCGGTGGCCACGTGCTGCTCGAGAGCGTGCCGGGCCTGGCCAAGACCACGGCGGCCCAGACGGTCGCGCAGGCGGTAGGTGGCCGGTTCCACCGCATCCAGTGCACGCCCGACCTGCTGCCGAGCGACATCGTCGGCACGCAGGTCTACAACCAGCACTCCGGCGCCTTCGAGACCCAGCTCGGCCCGGTCCACGCCAACTTCGTGCTCCTCGACGAGATCAACCGGAGCAGCGCCAAGACCCAGTCGGCGATGCTCGAGGCGATGCAGGAGCGGCAGACCTCCATCGGCGACCGGAGCTACGCCCTGCCGGACCCCTTCCTCGTCCTCGCGACCCAGAACCCCATCGAGCAGGAGGGCACCTACCCGCTGCCCGAGGCCCAGCTGGACCGCTTCATGCTCAAGGACGTCCTCGACTACCCGTCGCCGGCCGAGGAGGCCGAGGTGCTGCGGCGCATCGACGCCGGGGTGTACGCCCGGCCGGGCGCGCCGGTCGTGTCGACCGACGACGTCAAGCAGCTGCAGGGCCTGGTGTCCCGGGTCTACATCGACCCGGCGATCGTCAACTACGTCGTCGGGATCACGTACGTGACGCGCCACCCGCGCGACTACATCGAGCCGCGCCTGGCCGGCTACGTCGACTTCGGGGCCAGCCCGCGCGCGAGCATCGCCTTCACGAGCGCCGCCCGGGCGCGGGCCCTCATCGACGGCCGCAACCACGTCGTGCCCGACGACGTCAAGGCGCTGACGCACCGGGTGCTGCGCCACCGCGTCACGCTCGGGTTCGAGGCCGCGGCCGACGAGGTGCCCGTCGAGCGCGTCATCGACGCCATGGTGGGCGGGATCCGCACTCCCTGACCGGGGCGGGAGCCACCATGCCGACGACGCTGCTGACCCGGGTGAAGAGCAAGCTCTTCGTCCACGCCCGCCGCAGGTCGCGCAGCCTCCTCGAGGGCGAGTACGCGTCGGTCTTCCACGCGCGCAGCCTCGACTACGACGACCTGCGGGCGTACGTGCCCGGCGACGAGGTGCGCGACATCGACTGGAAGGCCACGGCACGCCACCAGGCGCCCCTCGTCAAGCGCTACGTGGCCACGCGCAAGCAGAACCTCATGCTCGTCGTCGACACCGGCCGCGGCATGGCCGCGACGACCCGCAGCGGCGAGCCGAAGAAGGACGTCGCGATCGCCGCGGCCGGGCTCGTCGGCTACCTCGCCCAGCGGCACGGTGACCTCGTGGGCCTCGTGCGCGGCACGGCCTCCACGACGGTGTCCCACGAGCTGCGGGGCAGCGAGGCCCACCTCGAGCTGCTCCTGCGCGCCGTCGACGCCGCGACCCGCCTCGACGCCGACCAGAGCAACCTCGCGACCCAGCTGCGGTGGGTCGTGCGGAACGTGCGTCGCAGGCTCGTGCTGCTCGTCGTCGCCGACGACCGCGACCTCGACCCCGCCCTCGACGACCTGCTGCGCCGGCTGCACGTGCAGCACGAGATCCTGTGGCTCACCGTCGAGGACGCCGACCCGACCGCCGTCGAGGGCGACCGCACCACCTACGACGTCGCCGACACCTACACGCTGCCGACGCTCGTGCGGCTGGACCGGAAGGTCCGAGCGGCCTACGCGCGCACGGTGCAGGAGCGGGTGCACCGCACCGCCACCCTGCTCGACCGCCGCGGCATCAACCACGCCCGGCTCGGCTCGAGCGACGAGGTCGTGCCGACGGTGTTCGCCCTGCTGGAGAGGCAGCGTCGTGCACGCCGCTGACGCGCCACCGCCCGGCTTCTACGCTCCGGACCCGTACGCGTCGCGGTGGCTGTGGCTCGGCATCGCGGCCCTCGTGCTCGTCGCGCTCTGGTACGCGTGGGTGCTGTGGTCGACGCGGCGGCGCCGGGTCGTCGTGCCGCCGCGGATCACCCCCGACCGGCTGACCCGGCTGCGCGCCGACTACACCCACCAGATCGACGTCGTCCTCGGTCGGGCCGCGAGGGGCGAGATCACCCAGCGACGGGCCCACCAGCAGCTGAGCGTGCTCGTGCGCCACTTCGTCCAGGAGGTCTCCGGCGTGCACGCACCGACGATGACCCTGACCGAGCTGACCGCCTCGGGGGAGCGGTTCACCCCCGTCTCCCACGTCGTGGGTCGCCTCTACCCGGGCGAGTTCGCCCCGCACGAGGCGCAGACCGTGGCCGGGGCCGGCGAGGTGGCCAAGCAGGTGGTGGCGCGATGGGCCTGACCTCCCTCGACCTGAAGTGGCCGGCCCTGCTCACCG
>JAEXXY010000530.1 GCA_023451855.1 Actinomycetes bacterium | reverse complement strand
GCACGGAGACGTGTTCGTGCCGCTCGCCGACCCGGAGCCCTCCGACGTGGCGCTCGCGACGACGTCGGGCTCGCTCACCTACGGCGAGGTCGTGGTGGCCGACGAGGCGTGGGGCACGCAGCCACGGGTCGCCCTGCGCGGGTCGCTCGAGGCCGTCCTGCGACGCTGCCTCGCCGCGTGGGCCGCCGACGGGTCGGTCGTCCTCGAGCGCGGGCCCGTGGGAGCCGGCGGACCGGCGCGGCACGCGTCGGAGGGTGTCACCGTCGACGCCGGCGACTGAGGTCAGGCCGAGAGCCGGTCGAAGAGCGTCCACGTGCGCGAGGCGACGACCCCCGTGCTGGCCAGCCCGGCCCGCGCCTGGACGGCCTTGACCGCCTCGCGCGTGGCGAGGTCGAAGACTCCGGTCGCGGGCACGCTGAGCAGGCGCTGGACCGCGATGACCTGCGGTCCCTGGTCGCCGACGCGCAGCACTGTCGAACGGCTGCCGACGAAGGGGAAGTCGCGGGCCTCGAGGACGTCCCACAGCTCCGGGGTCACGACGCCGGTCTGCTCGAGGGCGTGTGAACGCTGCAGGGCGGCGACGCGGTCGCGGGTCACCGGGCCGAAGACGCCGTCGACGGGCACCCCGCCCAGGGCCCGCTGGAGCACGCGGACGACGGCACCCCGCGCGCCGAGGCCGAGCGTCAGGTCCTTGTAGGCCGTGTAGGCCGTGCCGACCTCGACGCGGGCGACACCGGCGTGGGGACGGGGTGCAGTGGCGTGATTCGTCATGGTCGTCCTCCTCCGTCTCGTCAGCACCATTCATTCACTCGAGCCACACCCATCACAACCGGTTCGGACAAATTACAGGTCTGGAATTCGTCGCGGGCAACCGCCGGGACGGCCGGCCGACGCACGTGTGCCGACCCCACCTGGACGGCCCGTCGTGTGGGTCGACCCCACGGCCGCAGCGGCCCGGGGCGCGGATAGAGTCCGGCCATGGACAAAGTCGTCTCCACCCCACAGGAGGCCATCGCCGGGATCAGCGACGGCATGTCGCTGTCCGTCGGCGGTTTCGGCCTCTGCGGCATCCCCTCTGTTCTCATCGCAGCCATCCACGACGCCGGCATCACCGATCTCGAGGCGGTCTCGAACAACTGCGGTGTCGACGAATGGGGCCTCGGCATCCTGCTGCGCGACAAGCGCATCCGCCGCATGGTCAGCTCGTACGTCGGCGAGAACAAGGAGTTCGAGCGGCAGTACCTGTCCGGCGAGCTCGAGGTCGAGCTGACGCCGCAGGGCACCCTGGCCGAGCGCCTGCGCGCCGGCGGTTCGGGCATCGCGGCGTTCTTCACGATGACCGGTGTCGGCACGCAGATCGCCGACGGCGGCCTGCCGTGGCGCTACGACGACGCCGGGGCGGTGGCCGTGGCGTCGCCGCCGAAGCAGACCCAGGAGTTCGAGTGGATGGGCGAGCGCAAGACTTTCGTGCTCGAGCAGGCCATCACGACCGACTTCGGGCTCGTGCGCGCCGCGAAGGGTGACCGGCACGGCAACCTCGTCTTCAACGAGTCCGCGCGCAACTTCAACCCGCTGTGCGCCATGGCCGGGCGCGTCACGGTGGCCGAGGTCGAGGAGCTCGTCGAGCCCGGTGAGCTCGACCCCGACCAGATCCACCTTCCCGGCATCTTCGTCCAGCGGGTCCTGCCGCTCACGGCCGAGCAGGCCGCCGCCAAGCGCATCGAGCGCCGCACCGTCCGCCCGCGGCCCGACGCCGCCCCGACCGCCGAGAACCAGGAGGCCTGAGATGGCACTGACCCGTGAGCAGATGGCCGCGCGCGCCGCGGCCGAGCTGTCCGACGGCGCGTACGTCAACCTCGGCATCGGCCTACCGACGCTCGTGCCGAACTACGTGCCCGACGACGTCGAGATCGTCCTGCAGTCCGAGAACGGCATCCTCGGCGTCGGCGCCTACCCGTTCGACGGCGAGGAGGACCCCGACCTCATCAACGCCGGCAAGGAGACCGTCACCCTGCGCAAGGGCGCGGCCTTCTTCGACTCGGCGACGAGCTTCGGCATGATCCGCGGCGGCAAGGTCGACGCCGCGATCCTCGGGGCCATGCAGGTGTCCGAAGGCGGCGACATCGCCAACTGGATGATCCCCGGCAAGATGGTCAAGGGCATGGGCGGGGCGATGGACCTCGTCCACGGCGCCAAGAAGGTCATCGTCCTCATGGAGCACAACGCCAAGGACGGCTCGTACAAGATCGTCAAGGACTGCTCGCTGCCCTACACGGGCCGCGGCGTCGTGCAGCGGATCATCACCGACCTCGCGGTCCTCGACGTCACCGAGTCCGGGCTCGTGCTGCGCGAGCTCGCCCCCGGCGTCACCGAGGACGAGGTGCGCGAGAAGACCGAGCCGGAGCTGACCGTCGACCTCCAGCCGGCCCCGACGCACGGCTGAGGCCATCGCCGCGACCGCCTGACGTGCCTTTACCAAAACGGGACGATCAGGTGGTCACGGGACCATAACGATGATCCGCTCGGATTGTGGTCAAAGGGACATCTGGGACTGAATGGGTCTGCCGCCCCATCCCCAGGAGTCCTGCGATGCGCCTTGTCCCCACCACCGTCGCCGTGACCGTGCTGACCGCCACCTTCGTCGTCGCCCCGACGATGTCCTCCGGGGCCAAGCCCCGGCCGGTGGCGCCCACGGTCCACGAGGTCGGCATCCCCGCCGTGGCCGGATCGGGCGCTGCGGCCCGGGCGGGGACGTCCGGCCCGAAGGCGAGCACGCCGAACAGCTCGGCGCCGGGCAGCACGGGCGACCCCGTCGTCGCCGCCACCCGGGTCGACGCCGTCGACTTCGACGTCGCAGGTGTCACCTTCGACCGGACGCCACCGACCGGCACCCGCGTCGAGGTGCGCACCCACGACGCGTCGGGCTGGAGCGGCTGGGTCGACCTCGACCTCGAGGAGGACGACGCGCCCGACCCCGGCTCGGCCGACGCGAGGCACGCCCGGCCCGGCACGGCGCCGCTGGCGGCGGCAGGCTCCGATGCCGCCGACATCCGGGTCACGACCCCGGACGGTTCCGTTCCCCCCGGGCTTCGCGCCAGCCTCGTCGACGGTGGCGACTCCCCCGCCGACACCGCGATCGACCCGCCCGCCGGCTCAGCCGTCGCGGCCGTCGCCCGGCCGACGATCATCAGCCGCGCCCAATGGGGCGCCGACGAGAGCATCCGCACCTGTGACGGCGAGCGCCTCAGCGGCTTCAAGGCCGTCGTCGTGCACCACACCGTCAACTCCAACACGTACTCGGCCGACCAGGTGCCGGCCCTGCTGCGCTCGATGTACGCCTTCCACGTCAAGAGCCGCGGCTGGTGCGACCTCGGCTACCAGATCCTCGTCGACCGCTTCGGCCGCGCCTACGAGGGCCGCAAGGGCAGCACGGCCGCCTTCGTCATGGGCGCCCAGGCCGGCGGCTTCAACGCCGAGACCACCGGGATCTCGGTGATCGGCGACTTCACGTCGACGCCGATGAGCTCGGCGGCCAAGGCGATGGTCACCCGGGTCGCGGCCTGGGAGGGCGACCGGTCGCTCTTCGACCCCTCGACCTCGGTCGTGCTCACCTCCGCCGGCGGCACGCGCTACGAGGCGGGGGTGCGCGTCACCAAGCCACGCCTCGTCGGCCACCGCGACCTCAGCCTCACCAGCTGTCCCGGGGACAAGGCCTACCCGCAGGTGGCCTCGATCCGCAGCGGCGCGGGATCGATCTGGCGGGCCGGGCAGTGGTCGGTGCAGAAGCCGAAGACGGTGGCGGAGACGTACACCCGGCCGGCGTCGGGCTCCTTCGACCTGTCCGGGCGGGGCTTCGGCCACGGCGTCGGCCTGTCGCAGTGGGGGGCCTACGGCGCGGCGACGCGCGGCCTGACCTGGCAGCAGACGCTCGCCTTCTACTACCCCGGCACGACGCGCACCGCGCAGGGCAACCCGGCCCTGCGCGTCCTGCTCCAGAGCGTCGGCACCGGCGCCACCGCACTGGTGACCCAGAGCGGCAACCAGGTCTCCAACGGCACCAAGTCCTCGGGCCTGTCGACGGCCTACCGCTGGCGCGTCGTGCCCGAGGGCAGCGGCGTCTCGCTCCAGGCGTACCACGACGGACGCTGGAACGCCGTGAACGGCTGGACCCGCTCCACCGCTCCCCTGACGCTGAGCCGGCCGTCCGCCGGAACGGTGCGCCTCGTGCTCCCGGACGGGACGCAGCGCGAGTTCCGGGGCTCCGTGCGCGTCGTGCCGGTGTCCGGCCGCGCCTACCCGGTCAACGTCGTGCCCACCGAGTCCTACCTGCGCGGCGTCGTGGCGAACGAGATGCCGGCCAGCTGGCCTGCCGCGGCGCTCGCCGCCCAGTCCGTCGCGGCCCGCACGTACGCCGCCTACGGTCGCTCGAGCGCGGGCAGCCGCGCCTACGACACGTGCGACACGACGTGCCAGGCCTATCGCGGCGTCGCCGACTACTCCGCGCTGGGCGTCCGGACGCGGAGCAACGAGGACAGCCGCACCACCTCGGCGGTCAGCGCGACCTCGGGGGTCGTCCTCAGCTACGGCGGCAAGCCCGCGCTCGCCCAGTACTCGTCGTCCAACGGCGGGCGCACGGTCCGCGGCAGCGCGCCCTACCTCGTCGCGAAGGCCGACCCGTACGACGGCGCCGTCGTCACCGCCTCGAACCCGAACACGTGGCAGGCGACCCTCACCGCGGCCGCCGTCGAGTCCCGCTACCCCGCCATCGGCACGCTGCGCAGCATCGCCGTCGGCACCCGCACCGGTGGGGGCGGCACGGGCACCTTCGGTGGACGCGTCGGCACCGTGACGCTCACCGGGTCGGCGGCCACGACCACCGTCAGTGGCGACGCGTTCCGCTCGGCCCTCGGCCTGCGCAGCACGTGGTGGGCGGTGTCCTCCCCCGCGCCCCGCTCGGCGCCCTACTCGCCGCGCGACGTCTCTGGCGATGCCCTCGGCGACGTCATCATCCCGTCCGGGCCGCTCCTCAAGACGCTGTCCTACACCGGCTCGATGTCCTTCACCGTGCGGCAGATCCTCGGCGGCGGCTTCTCCGGGATGCGCGCCGCCACCGCCGTCGGGCCGTTCGACAACGACAGCCTCGGGGACGTCGTGGCCATCGACTCCTCCGGCACGGCTTGGCTCTACCACGGCCTCGGCGCGAGCGGCCTCAACGCCGGTCGGGTGGTGCTGGCCCGGGGCTGGGGCCAGGTGACGATGGTCGTGCCGACCGGCGACTGGAACGGCGACGGGTTCACCGACTTCGCCACCCGCATGAGCGACGGGCGCCTCATCCTGCGCACCGGAGACGGCGCCGGAGGCATCAGCTCGAGCCCGACGATCGGCAGCGGCTGGAACGGCCTGGGCCAGGTCACGAGCGGCGAGTACGACGGCGACGGCACCCGCGACCTCGTCGCCGTGCGGTCCGGCGACGGTGCGCTCGTCCTCTATGCCGGCAACGGCACGGGCGGGTTCCAGCCCGGCCGGGTCATCGGCTCCTCGGGGTGGACGGCGATGAGCGCGGTCCGCGGTATCGGCGACATCACCGGCGACGGCCGCGACGACCTGCTGACCCGACGCAAGAGCGACGGCGCGCTGCTCGTCTACCGCGTCGTCGGTGCCGCCAGGCTCACGACGCCGCTGTCGGCGGGCGCGTCGTCCTCCACGCTGACCTGGGGGCAGTGACGGCGCGCTGAGGGCGCCGCGGCCCGCGGCGCCCTCAGAGGCTGGAGATGTGCTCGATGAGGCCGGTCGTGGACACCGACGGCGTGCGGGGCAGGTAGACGACCTCGCAGACGTCGCCGACCCAGTCGAACTTGCCGGCCCAGTCGTCGCCCATGACGAGCACGTCGGCGCCGTGCTCGAGGATGTAGTCACGCTTGAGCTCGAGCGACTCCTCGACGAAGACCGCGTCGACGACGCGCAGGGCCGAGACGATCTCGAGGCGCTCGTCCTGGGTGAACACCGGCGGGCGGCCCTTCTTGGCAATGTTGAGCGCGTCGGCCGACACCCCCACGACGAGCCGGTCCCCGAGCTCGGCGGCCCGCTGGAGCACGCGGACGTGCCCGACGTGGAAGACGTCGAAGGTCCCGAAGGTGATGACGGTCCGGTTGCTCACGATGCTCCTCTGGCGGTTCGACCCGCGGTGGGGCCCTGGCGGGTCAGGCTACTAGCCCGGTACCGGCCGCGCCGAAACGGCGGGAGGCCCGGGTCGCGCTACGGGGTCGCCCGCGAGGCGTGCGCGGCCTGCGCGAGGGTCGTCTGCGCCAGCCCGGACCCGTCGCTGACCGGGCCGCCCTCGATGACCGCGCGGGCGAGGTCCGACGCGGTGAGTGG
>JAEXXY010000270.1 GCA_023451855.1 Actinomycetes bacterium | reverse complement strand
CGAGCAGGAGGCGACGTGGGCCCGGGCGCGCTCGGTCTGCCGCTTCGGCAGCCGGCCGCGCACGAGGGCGCCGAGGTGGGTGATGGTCCAGCGGCACTCGTCGGTGTCGGCCGCGGCGAGGCCGCGCTCGGCCCGCGCGTCGAGGTAGAGGGCGCGGAGGTTCTCGCGGGCGCGCATGGCCCGGACGCTGACGGCGTTGGCGCTCATCCCGAGGGTCGGGGCCACGACGCGCGGCGCGGCGCCCTCGACGGTGGTGTGCCACAGGACGCGCTGGTCCTTCTCGGGAAGCGACCGGAACGCCTCGCGCACCAGGGCGACGGTCTCGTCGTCGCCGAGGTCGGGCCCGGGCTGGTCGACCGGGTCGGCGAGCGCATCGAGGTCGTCGTCCTCGGTCGGCACGAGGCGCAGGTCGCGGCTGGTCGAGTCGAGGGCGACGGTGCGCACGGCGGACAGGAAGTAGGCGCGGAAGTGCTCCTGCGGGCCGCGCCCCTCGCGGATGAGGGAGAAGACGCGGGCTGCGGCCTCGGCCACGATGTCCTCGGGGCTCGTGCGCCCGCGGACGCGTCGGGCCACGGCGTACGCGGCGGGCAGGTGGCGCCGCCACAGCTCGCCGAACGCCTCGGCCGACCCCTCCCGGCTGCGGGCGAGCAGCTGCACGTCGGCAGCAGAGGACCACGCCTCGCTCGACCACATGGTCAGGTCAGCCGACACCTCGAGCCCTTCCAGCCACTTGCCAGTGGTGGACAGTCTGCCCCGGCGCGCCGCGTGCGTCGACTCGACTCGCAGTACGGGAGAAATGGCAGGTTTCGCCCTTCCGGATGATCCCCTCCACGAAACCATCGCGGAAGGACGAAACCTGGCGGCACCACGGGTGCGGACCTCAGGAGCCACTCCCTCCCCTGACCAAGCGGGACGCTCCGGCGATGCCGTCATCCGTAAGACGTGCCACTCCCTATTTCATGACAGATTTTTCATAAATGTCAGGAAATGCCCGAAATTGACCTGAACCCGTCGGTAGCGACTGCCTCGTGGGCACCTCTTGGTCGAGGCCTTACCGACCGTTGGCGTCCCGACAGATGGGTCCAGTGGCCGGGGCGGATGCGTCACCATGCCCGAGTGCGGGCCACGGCGAAGGTGCGCGTGAACGGGAAGAGCACGCCGAAGGACCGCCGCGGGTAGGCCGCCTCGAGCTCGCGGGCGTACTCCTGCTCGAAGGCCTCGCGCTCGGCGGCGTCCTCGAGGATGCCGAGGACCGGGCGCAGCCCGGTGCCGCGGACCCACTCGAGCACGGGGTGCGGGCCGCCCTCGGGGGCCGCGAGCACCTGCTCGTATGTCGTCTGCCACACATCCACCTCGGGCGTGCGGTCGAGCAGGAGCGCGGCGTACGTGCCGGGCAACGCGACGGCGGCGGCCCGGTCGAGGCCGGGGCGCAGGTCGTCGGCGCGCGGGTGCCGCTGCGCCACCTCGCGCATGAGGCGGTGCGAGGGCGCGTCGAAGTTGGCCGGCACCTGCATGGCGAACGTGCCCCCGGGCGTCAGGGCGTCGAGCCAGCCGGGGATGAGCCGCAGGTGGGTCGGCACCCACTGGAGGGTCGCGTTGGTGACGAGGACGTCGACGGACCCGCCCACCGCGGTCGGGTCCCAGTCCTCGGCCCGTGCCTCGACCCACTCGACGCGGCCCTCGGTGTCGAGCCTGCGCGCCTTCGCCAGCATCTCCGGCGAGGAGTCGACGCCGACGATGCGCGCATTCGGCCAACGCCGTGCCAGCCCGAGCGTCAGCTCTCCGGGTCCGCAGCCGAGGTCGACGACGAGCTCCGGGTCGCGCGCGTCGACGCGGGCGAGCAGGTCGGCGAAGGGCCGGCCGCGGTGGTCGGCGAAGAGGGCGTACTGGCCCGGGTCCCAGGCGGAGTCGGTGGTGCGCTCCCCGGTCGGGGGTGTCGTGGCGGACACGGCGTCCTCACTTTCCTTCGATGTCAAGAGTCTTGATGGTGACTAGGCTGGTGCCATGAGCCCGGACCGCCGCGCGGGTCGCCCCGCTGGCGACGACGTCGACGACATCGTCGCGGCCTGGCGCCGTGAGCGACCCGACCTCGACGTCTCGCCCCTCGAGGTGCTCTCGCGCGTGTCGCGCCTCGCCCGGCGGCTCGACCTCGCGCGCGGGCGCGCCTTCTCCGAGCACCTGCTCGAGGGCTGGGCGTTCGACGTGCTGTCGGCGCTGCGCCGCGCGGGCGAGCCGTACGAGCTGTCGCCCGGGGCGCTGGTCCAGCAGACGCTCGTGACCTCGGGCACCATGACCAACCGCGTCGACCGGCTCGAACGCAGCGGGTTCGTCGAGCGGCGCCCCGACCCGGGCGACCGGCGCGGCGTGCTCGTGCGGCTGACGCCGGCGGGGCGTGACGTCGTCGACTCGGCCATGGCCGACCTCATCGAGCAGGAGAAGTCGCTGCTGTCCGAGCTCGGCGCCGGCGAGCGCCGCGAGCTCGCGACCCTGCTGCGCCGGATGCTCGCGCCGCTCGAGGCGCGCCCGGGCGACCCGACCTCCTGACGTCCCGGCGCCGGCCGTCCGCTCATGCGTCGGTGCGCTGCTGGAACTCGAGGCGGTTGCCGACCGGGTCGCTGGTGTGGAAGCGACGCAGGCCGGGGATGTTGTCGTCCCAGGTGACCGGCGCCCCGGCCGCCTCGACGGATGCGGCGAGCGCCTCGACGTCGGCGACGGCGATGCCCGGGTGGGCCTTGCGCGCCGGCGCGAACGGGTCCTCGATGCCCACGTGCACCTCGGCGCCGCCGGGCTCGCTGCCCGCTCGGAACCAGACGCCGCCGCGGGCGCGCAGTCTCTTGGGCTTGGGCACCTCGGTCAGGCCGAGGACCCCGGCGTAGAAGGCGCGCATGGCGTCCTCGCACCCGGCGGGGCCGGACACCTGGACGTGGTGCAGAGTCATCTCCATGGCGCGAAAGTATCTTGATATCAAGATACTTTCAAGGGTTTCGCGCTAGCCGACGACGTCCGCTGCCTCGAGCCACTCGAGCTCGAGCTCCTCGCGCTCGGCGACGAGCTCGGTGAGCCGGGCGTTGAGGTCGGCGAGCGCGCCCGGGTCGGTCGCCTTCTGCGCCATCTCGCCGTGGATCCGCTCCTCGCGGTCGGCGAGGCGCGAGAGCTGCTTCTCGACTCGGGCCATGGTCCTGCGCGCCTCACGGACCTCGGCGGGGCTCGCCGTCGTCTCCGCGGCGGCCGGGGCCGTCGGCGCCTTCGCGCCGGCTCCCCCACCC
>JAEXXY010000485.1 GCA_023451855.1 Actinomycetes bacterium | reverse complement strand
CATCGGCGTCGACGCCGCCCGGCTCGCCGCGGAGCGGGCGACCCCCGAGGCGCGCGAGCGCGTCGTCGCCGCGGCCGCCGCCTACGCCGACACGACCGACCCCGACGCCGACCGCACCTTCTGGCTCGAGGTCGTCGAGGCCTCGGGCAACCTCGCGTTCCGCCTCGCCCTCAACTCCCTGCTCCACGCCATCGATGCGCGTCCCGAGGCGATGGAGCCGCTGCTCGTCGCCGACCGCGCCGACCTGCTCCCGCACGGCCCGCTCGCGGCAGCCGTCGCGGCGGGTGAGGCCGACGAGGCGGCCCGGCTCGCCGACGCCATCCTGCGCCAGGCGCTCGACGTCTGGGACGTGCTCGAGGCGGGCAGCGGGTTCACCGGTACCGGCGCCAAGGGGGCGTGATGGTCGACCTCATCCTCGCCGCGGTCCCGTTCTTCGTCCTCTTCATCGTCGTCGAGGTCGCCTCGCTGTGGTTCGCGCCGGACGACGACGAGGTCGGCTACGAGGTGCGCGACACCTTCACGAGCCTCGCGATGGGGCTCGGCAGCGTCGGCGTCGGCGTGCTCTACAAGGCGATCCAGCTCGTCGTCTACGCCGCGCTCTACGAGCTGAGCCCGCTGCGCCTCGACACCGCGCTGTGGTGGACGTGGATCGTCATCTTGCTCGCCGAGGACCTCGCCTACTACTGGTACCACCGCGCGCACCACGAGGTGCGGATCCTCTGGGCCAGCCACGTCGTGCACCACTCGAGCCAGCGCTACAACCTCTCGACCGCGCTGCGCCAGACGTGGACGCCGTTCGGTGGGGTGCCGTTCTGGGCGCCGCTCGCGCTGCTCGGCGTGCCGCCGTGGGCGATCTTCCTCCAGCAGTCGATCTCTCTGCTGTACCAGTTCTTCCTCCACACCGAGCGCGTCGGAACCCTTTGGCGCCCAGTGGAGCTGGTCATGAACACGCCCTCGCACCACCGCGTGCACCACGGCACGAACAACGCCTACCTCGACCGCAACTACGGCGGCATCCTCATCGTCTGGGACCGCCTGTTCCGCTCCTTCGAGCCCGAGGGCGAGCGCGTCGTCTACGGCCTGACGACCCAGCTGCGCACGTACAACCCGCTCGTCGTCGCGACGCACGAGTACGCGTCGATCTGGGGCGACGTGCGCGCCGCGGCGTCGTGGCGCGACCGCGTCGGCCATCTGCTGCGCGGCCCGGGCTGGCGGCCCGGGGGAGCCGCCTCGGCCTGAAACGACCTCGGCGAAGTCGCCACAGCGCGCCCGACCCGGGCTTATCGTGGCGGGAGCCTCGGGGGAACGAGTCGCGCGCCGTGGCGCGCCCGCCCTCGAAAGGTCAGCTCACATGAAGAAGCTCTGGTTCGCGCTCGTCGCCACCGTCGCGCTCGTTCTCGGCGCGGCGGCCCCGGCCGGCGCCATCACCGACGGCACGCTCGACGGGGAGGGTCACCCGTACGTCGGTCTCATGGTCGCCCAGGACGCCGCGGGCAACCCGCTCTGGCGCTGCTCGGGCACGTTGCTCAGCCCGACGGTCTACCTCACGGCCGGCCACTGCACCGAGGCGCCGGCCGCCCACGTCGAGATCTGGTTCCAGTCCGACGTCGAGAACGGCCGGCCCGGCAACGGCTACCCGAACAAGGGACAGGTCGGCGGCACGCCGTACACGCACCCCGACTTCGACACGAACGCCTTCTACCTGCACGACGTCGGCGTCGTCGTCCTCGACAGGCCGATGGCGATGCCGACCTACGGTGCGCTGCCGGCCACCAACCAGCTCGACGCGCTGAAGCCCCGTCGCTCGACGACCTTCACCGCGGTGGGCTACGGCCTGCAGAAGGCCTTCCCCGACGCCGCGTCCTGGAAGGAGCAGGCGCTACGCATCCGGATGGTCGCCCACCCGCACCTGCTCCAGATCAACACCGGGTTCACCGGCCCGCAGTCGCTGCTGCTGTCGAACAACGCCAACACCGGGGGCACGTGCTTCGGTGACTCGGGCGGCCCGAACTTCCTCGGCGACTCGAACGTCGTCGCGGCCGTGACCTCGTTCGGGATCAACTCGAACTGCGCCGGCACCGGCGGCGTCTTCCGCGTCGACCGGCCCGACGTCCTCGCGTTCGTCGAGGGCTTCCTCGACTGACCCGACCACCGACGACCGTTGGTCCACGGTCCGGCCTGCACCCGCGTGTCGACGCGGCGTGTCGGGACCGTCCGGGGACCAACGGTCGTCCGTGGGTGAGCGGCGTCAGTGGGCGCTGGAGCGCTTCCAGAGGTTGATGCCGCCCTCGACGGCGTGCTGGTCGATCCGCTCCAGCTCCTCGTCGGTGAACTCGAGGTTGTCGAGCGCGCCGAGGCTGTCCTCGAGCTGGCCGACCGACGAGGCGCCGACGAGCACCGAGGTGATCCGCTCGTCGCGCAGCACCCAGGCCAGGGCCATCTGTGCCAGCGACTGACCGCGCTGCTTGGCCATCTCGTTGAGCGCGCGGATGTGCGTGAGGTTCTGCTCGCTCAGCAGGTCGGTCGAGAGCGACTTGCCCTGCGAGGCGCGCGAGCCCTCGGGCACCCCGTCGAGGTACTTGTCGGTGAGCATGCCCTGGGCCAGCGGGGAGAAGGCGATGCAGCCGACGCCCTCCTCGCCGAGGACGTCGAGCAGGTCCTCCTCGACCCAGCGGTTGAGCATCGAGTAGCTCGGCTGGTGGATGAGCAGCGGCGTGCCCATCGAGCGGAGGATCTCGATCGCCTCGCGGGTGCGCGGACCCGAGTAGCTCGAGATGCCGACGTAGAGCGCCTTGCCCGAGCGGACCGCGGTGTCGAGGGCGCCCATCGTCTCCTCGAGCGGCGTCGTCTCGTCGAAGCGGTGGCTGTAGAAGATGTCGACGTAGTCGAGCCCCATCCGCTGCAGCGACTGGTCGAGCGAGGCGAGGACGTACTTGCGGCCGCCGCCGCCCTGGCCGTACGGGCCCGGCCACATGTCGTAGCCGGCCTTGCTGCTGATGACGAGCTCGTCGCGGTAGCGCGCGAAGTCCTGCGCGAAGATCGTGCCGAAGTTGCGCTCGGCGCTGCCGTAGGGCGGCCCGTAGTTGTTCGCCAGGTCGAAGTGCGTGACGCCGAGGTCGAAGGCCCGGCGCAGCGTCGCGCGCTGGTTGTCGAGCGGCACGTCGTCACCGAAGTTGTGCCACAGGCCGAGGGAGACGGCCGGCAGGTCGAGGCCGGAGCGGCCGGTGCGGCGGTAGGTCATCGAGTCGTAGCGCGAGCGGAGCGCCTGGTAGTCGTCGGCGTGGAAGGTCATGCCCGACAGTCTGCCGGGAGCGGGCGCCGGCGACGAGTGCGGGTCGAGCAGATCGGGTCGAGGAGATCGGGCCGAGGGCCGCCTCATCTGCAGAAACTCTTGTGCGCCGGCCACTTCTGACAAAGACTCACCGTGGGGAAGTCAACTGCAGCGCGGCAGGAGGACACATCGAATGACCCGAATCACCGTGAACGTCGACGGGGTCAGCTACTCCGACGACGTCGAGCCCAGGACCTTGCTGGTCCAGTACCTGCGCGAGACGCTCGGCAAGACCGGGACCGTCGTCGGGTGCGACACGAGCAACTGCGGTGCGTGCACCGTCCATCTCGACGGCACGAGCGTCAAGTCGTGCAACGTCCTCGCCGTGCAGGCAGACGGACACGAGGTCACCACCATCGAGGGCCTCGCCACCGACGGCGAGCTCCACCCCGTCCAGAAGGCCTTCCACGAGTGCCACGCACTGCAGTGCGGCTACTGCACGCCAGGCATGATCATGCAGGCCTGCGACGTGCTGCGGGAGAACCCGGACCCGAGCGAGGAGCAGATCCGCGAGGGCCTCGAGGGCAACCTGTGCCGGTGCACCGGCTACCACAACATCGTCAAGGCCGTGCAGCAGGCGGCCAAGGACCTCAGCTCGCAGGCGGTGACGTCATGACGATCACCGAGGACCGGCCCGCCGAGGCGGGCGGCGAGATCGGCAAGGCCCGCCGCCGCAAGGAGGACCAGCGCCTCATCACCGGGCGCACCCGCTGGACCGACAACATCCAGCTGCCGGGCCTGCTCCACCTCGCGATGGTCCGCAGCCCGTTCGCGCACGCCCGGATCACCTCCATCGACACGGCCGAGGCCAAGGCCGCGCCGGGGGTCGTCGCCGTCGTCACGGGCGCCGACGTCGCGGGCAAGCAGGGCCTCGTCGCGACGGCGTGGCCGCTCAACCCCGAGCAGAAGACGCCCGACCACCTGCCGATCGTCGTCGAGCACGTCGCGTGCGCCGGCGAGATCGTCGCCGTCGTCGTCGCGCGCACCGCCGCGGCCGCTCGTGACGCCGTCGAGCTCGTCGACGTCGACTACGACGAGCTGCCCGCGGTCCTCGACCTCAAGGAGGCCGCCACCGACGCCGTGCTGGCCCACCCCGACCTCGGCACGAACACCTCCGCCGTCTGGACGCTCGACTCGGCCGCGCAGGGCTCGGGCAGCGACGTCGAGGACACCATCGCGAAGGCGCGCGAGGGCGGCATCCTCATCGAGCGCGAGTACCGCCAGCAGCGGCTGCTGCCGGCGTTCATGGAGCCGCGCTCGACCGTGTGCGACCCGACCGGCGAGCAGCTGACCGTGTGGACCTCGACGCAGGTGCCGCACATCCTGAAGTTCCTCGTCGCGGCCACCACCGGCATGCCCGAGTCCAAGGTGCGGGTCATCGCGCCCGACGTCGGTGGCGGCTTCGGCGGCAAGCTGCAGACGACGCCGGAGGAGTTCGCGACCATCGCCGTGGCCCGGCTCGTCGGCAGGCCGTGCAAGTACACCGAGACCCGCTCCGAGTCGCTGCTGTCGGGCCACCACGGCCGCGACCAGTGGCAGAAGCTGACCCTCGCCGCCGAGAAGGACGGCACGGTCACCGGGCTCAAGGTCGAGCTGCTCGCCGACCTCGGCGCCTACGTCGGCCTCGTCGGGGGCGGCACGCCGGTCCTCGGCGCGTGGATGTTCAACTCGATCTACAAGTTCGCCGCGTACCACTTCACCGTGCGGACGCTGCTGACGAACAAGACGTGGGTCGACGCCTACCGCGGGGCGGGCCGCCCCGAGGCCACGTTCGCCATCGAGCGGCTCATGGACGAGCTGGCCGTGGAGGTCGGCGTGGACCCTCTCGAGATCCGCCAGAAGAACTGGATCACGCACGAGGAGTTCCCGTTCACCACCGTGGCGGGCATGACCTACGACTCCGGCAACTACGAGGCCGCGACGGCCAAGGCCAAGGAGCTCTTCGGCTACGACGAGCTGCGCGCCGAACAGCGGCGACGCCGCGAGAGCAACGACCCGGTCCAGCTCGGTATCGGCATCTCGACGTTCACCGAGATGTGCGGTCTCGCGCCCTCGCGCATCCTCGGCGCGCTCAACTACGCCGCGGGCGGCTGGGAGTCGGCGAGCATCCGGATGCTCGCCACCGGCAAGGTCGAGGTCATCACCGGCACGTCGCCGCACGGCCAGGGCCACGAGACGGCGTGGAGCCAGATCGTCGCCGACCGGCTCGGCGTCCCGTTCGAGGACGTCGAGGTGCTCCACGGCGACACCCAGAGCTCCCCGAAGGGCATGGACACCTACGGATCACGCTCGCTCGTCGTCGGGGCCGAGGCCGTGGTGCGGGCCGCCGACAAGGTCATCGAGAAGGCCAAGCCCATCGCGGCGCACCTGCTCGAGGCGAACGTCGAGGACATCGAGTTCACCGGTGGGCGCTTCGGGGTCAAGGGCACCGACAAGGGCGTCGGGATGGCCGACGTCGCGCTGGCGACGTGGACCGCTCACAACCTGCCCGACGGCGTGGAGCCGAGCATCGACGCCGACGCGACCTTCGACCCCGAGAACTTCTCGTTCCCGCACGGCACCCACCTGTGCGCGATGGAGGTCGACACCGAGACCGGTGCCACGACGATGCGCAAGTACGTCTGCGTCGACGACATCGGCACCATCATCAACCCGCTCATCGTCGAGGGCCAGGTGCACGGCGGCCTCGTCCAGGGCATCTCGCAGGCCCTGTGGGAGGGCGCCGAGTACGACGACCAGGGCACCCTCGTCACCGGCTCGTTCGTCGACTACACGCTGCCCACCTCGGCCGACACGATCAGCTTCGTCACCGACCACACGACGTCGCCGTCGACCTACACCAAGCTCGGCACCAAGGGCGTCGGCGAGGCCGGCGCCATCGCCTCGACGCCGGCCGTCGTCAACGCGATCATCGACGCCGTGCGCCACCTCGGCGTCGACGACATCGTCATGCCGTGCACCCCCGAGCGCATCTGGAAGGCCATCCAGGCGGGCACGGCCGTCACGACGGAGGGCGAGCGTGGTGCGCAGCCGCACTTCGACGAAGGAGCGCCGAACGCCGATCCGGCCGCCGGCCTGCCTGAAGGGAGCGGACAGTGATCCCGGCCGAGTTCGAGTACATCGCCCCCTCGAGCGTCGAGGAGGCCGTCGCGGCGCTCGCCGAGCACGGCGACGAGGCAAAGGTCCTCGCCGGCGGGCAGTCGCTGCTGCCGATCCTGCGGATGCGGCTCAACGCCCCCGGCGTCATCGTCGACCTCGGCCGGATCGCCGAGCTGCGCGGCATCTCCGAGGACGGCGACCACGTCGTCATCGGTGCCATGACGCCGTACGCCGAGGTGCTCGCGTCCGAGCTGGTGTCGACGCACGCCTCGCTGCTGTCCAAGGCCATCGCCACGGTGGCCGACCCGCAGATCCGCCACCGCGGCACCGTCGGCGGCGCCCTCGTGCACGCCGACCCGGCGGGTGACGTCGGGGCGCCGGCGCTCGCGCTCGGGGCGCAGCTCGTCGTCGCCGGGGCCGGCGGGGCCACCCGCACCGTCGCGGCCGACGACTTCTTCCAGGACCTCTTCACGACCGCGGTCGGCGAGGGCGAGCTGCTGACG
>JAEXXY010000438.1 GCA_023451855.1 Actinomycetes bacterium | reverse complement strand
GCCCTCGCGGGACTCGTCGCGGGCTGCACCGTGGTCGGCGGCTTCGCGGCCGCCCTCACGGCCGCCGCGACGAACGTGCAGTCCGAGAGTGGCGTCGGTGCCGCCGTGGCTGCGGCCGCGGTCGTGGTCGCTTCCGCCGCGGCAGCGCTCGCCGTGCGCAGGCACGCCGTCCGACGTCTCGGTGGGGTGACGGGCGATGTCGTCGGCGCCGCCGTGGAGGTGTCCCTGGCGACCGCGCTCGTCGTCGCGTCGGTCGCCGTGCGCCTCACGTCCTGACCCGCCGACAGCGAGAAAGTGCCCACTCGACCAGCCGGTCGAGGGGGCACTTTCTCAGGCAGCGCGCGTCAGGACTCGCGCACCTGCACCTGCACGAAGGGGGGCTTGACGACCGTCGCCTCGACGGCGCGGCCGCGCACGTCGACCGACACGGTCGTCCCGTCGGCGACGTCGGGAGCCAGCAGCGCGAGCGCGATGCCCTGCTTGAGCGTCGGGGAGAAGGTGCCCGAGGTCACCTCACCGACGGCCTCGCCGTCGCGGCTCACCGTGCAGTGCGCCCGCGGGATGCCACGGCCGGTGACGAGCAGGCCCCGGGACAGGCGCGTCGGGGCCGCCTTCTCGTTGACGAGGGCGTCCTTGCCCCAGAAGGTGTCCTTCTTCCAGCCGACGGCCCAGCCGGCGCGGGCCTGCACGGGCGAGATGTCGAGCGAGAGGTCCTGGCCGTGCAGCGGGTAGCCCATCTCGGTGCGCAGGGTGTCGCGGGCGCCGAGGCCGCAGGGCAGGCCCTCGAACGGCTCCGCCGCGGCGACGAGGGCGTCCCACAGTGCCGGGGTGTCGTCCCAGCGGGGCACGAGCTCGTAGCCGCGCTCGCCGGTGTAGCCGGTGCGGCACACGATGACCGGGCGGCCCTCCCACTGCGCCTCGACGAACGACATGTAGTCGTGGCCGGTGGGCAGGCCCAGCGACTCGAGCACCTCGTCGCTCTTCGTGCCCTGCACGGCGATGACCCCGTACTCGCGGTGCCGGTCGGTCACCTCGATGCCCTCGGGCGCGGCCGCGCGCAGGCGGCGCACGACCTCGGCGGTGTTGGCGGCGTTGGGGATGAGGAAGACGTCGTCGTCGGCACGCAGGTAGGCGATGAGGTCGTCGACGACGCCGCCGGACTCGTCGCAGCACAGCGTGTACTGGGCCGACCCCGGCTCGATGCGACGCAGGTCGTTGGTGAGGCACGCGTTGACGAAGTCGGCGGCGCCCGGCCCCGAGACGGTGGCCTTGCCGAGGTGGCTGACGTCGAAGATGCCGACGCGCTCGCGCACCGCGGTGTGCTCGCGGACGACGCCGCCACCGGGGTACTCGATCGGCATGTCCCAGCCGCCGAAGTCGGCCATCTTCGCGCCGAGGGCGACGTGGCGGTCGTGGAGGGGCGAGGTGAGCGGGGAGGTCGTCCCCGACGGCGCTGTCGTCATGCCGGTCAACCTACCGCCCGGGCGTCAGCGGCCCCGCCTGCCGCCTCCTGCGAGGACGCGGGGGCGCGGCTCGTTATCATCGGCGCCGTCGCCACCGGATGCCGAGACCGCACGACGGGCAGTGCCCCGGGACGGCACCAGGACGCGCGCACCCGTGCGACGCCCGCCGACCATCGTCGTCGCACCACGCCCGTGGACCGACCGGCACCACCGTCCAAAGGAGGCCCCCCGTGGCCCAGCTGACCATCTCGAACCGCTCGGCCGCCGACACCGCCGGTGACGCGCTCGTCGTCGCCCTCGTCACCGGCGACGACGGCGCCACCCTCGCCCCGGGCCACGCCCTGCCCCGCAAGGCCGTCGCCCACCTGACCTCCGCCGTCACCGGGCTCGAGCTGGCCGGCAAGGTCGGCGAGGTCACGACGCTGCCCGCGGTCCCGGAGGTCAGCGCCCGCCTCGTCGTCCTCGCGGGCGTCGGTGCCCTGACGGCCACCCCCGACGCGGGAGCCCTCGAGGACGTCCGCCGGGGCATCGGCGCGGCCGCGCGCAGCCTCGCCGCCAAGAAGAAGGTCGTCGTCGCGGTCCCCGGCACGTCCGTCGAGGTCGTCGCCGCCACCGCCGAGGGCGTCGCGCTCGGCGCCTACACGGTGTCGAAGGTCGGCTCGGAGTCCGCCTCGACCGACAAGCAGCCCGCCTTCGCCCTCGTCGGCCCCGGTGACGCCGCCTCGCGCCGCGTCGTCAAGCGCGCTGCCGCGCTCGGCACGGCGATCGCCTACACCCGCGACCTCGTCAACCTCCCGCCGAACCTGCTCTACCCCGAGACGTTCGTCGACTCGCTCGCCGAGCGCGTCAAGGGCTCGAAGGTCAAGCTCAAGTCCTACGACATGAAGGCGCTGCGCGCCGGCGGCTTCGGCGGCACCGTCGGCGTCGGCCAGGGCTCGGTGAACGACCCGCGCATCGCGGTGCTCAGCTACTCCCCGTCGCGGCCGAAGGCCTCGATCGCCTTCGTCGGCAAGGGCATCACCTTCGACTCCGGCGGCCTCTGCATCAAGCCCGCGGGCGGCATGCTCACGATGAAGTGCGACATGGCCGGGGCCGCGGCCGTCGCCGGCGCCGTCCTCGCGATCGCCGAGCTCGGTCTGCCGATCGCCGTCACCGGCTACCTCGGCCTCGCCGAGAACATGCCGAGCGCGACGGCCCAGCGCCCGAGCGACGTCGTGACGATGCGCGGTGGCAAGACCGTCGAGATCCTCAACACCGACGCCGAGGGGCGCATGGTCCTCGGCGACTGCCTCGCGCTCGCGTCCGAGTCCACGCCCGACGCCATCGTCGACATCGCGACGCTGACCGGCGCCCAGGTCATCGCCCTGGCCGACACCGCGGCCGTCATGGGCAACGACGACGCGTTCCGCACCCGGGTCCTCGACGCCGCGCAGGGCGCCGGCGAGGCGATGTGGCCGATGCCGCTGCCCAAGGAGCTGCGTGGCGGGCTCGACTCGGCCAACGCCGACCTCGCCCACAAGGGCGGCCCGGAGGGCGGCATGCTCACGGCCGGCCTGTTCCTCGGCGAGTTCGTCGGCAGCGGCATCCCGTGGAGCCACATCGACATCGCCGGTCCGGCCTACAACGACAAGGCCCCGAACGGCTACTCCCCCAAGGGCGGCACCGGCTTCGGCGTCCGCACCCTCGTGGGCATCGCCGAGTCCTACGCCTGACGCGTCCCTCGTCCCTGTCCCCCGACCGTCTCTCGCTCCCTCACCGTCGAGAGGCCACGTTCGGCTGGGTCGGGGCAGTCGAAAGGCCAGGACGCGTTGCGCGTCCTGGCCTTTCGACATCGGCGAGGCGACCGTTCGTGGCCTCTCGATGGTTGAGCGGTGTGCTCGGTTCGGTACGGGTCGGTGCGGGTCGGTCAGCCGCCGGACTTGCGGCGGAACATCTGCTGGTTCCTCGCCGGCCCGTGCGCGCCGTGCACCTTCGAGCGGTCGTGGTCCTCGGAGACGTCCTTGCCACCGTGGGCGTGCTTCTTGTCGAGGGCGGCCCGGAACTTGGCCTTCATCTCCTCGTCCGGGCCCACCGGGGCGCCTTCCTGCTTCGACATTCGAGTCCTCCTGGATGCGGGGCGGGACGCGCCGGAACGGCACGGTGCGGACGTCCTCAACCCTGTCAGCAGGACCGACGCGGGTCCACCCCTTTTGCCCGGCGCGTCGCGTCAGGCGTCACCCTGGCGCTTGCGGGTGTTGTACTCGCGCATGCGGTTCGGGTAACCGGTGTGGTTGACGTCGTAGGCGGGGACGCCGAGGCGCCGGGCCAGCTCGAAGGCATCCTTCGGGGCGCCGACGGCGCGCCGGGTCCACTCGCCGTCCCAGGCGATGAGCACGACGGTCGTCGTCGTGACGCTCGTGGCCGGCTCGACGTAGGCCTCGACGCCGCGACGCGTCTCGGCGAAGGTGCGCAGGTGGGTCTCGACGGCCTTGCGGTCGATGTCCATGGCGGGACCGTCCGACCGTCCGAGGCGCGCGGACAGCTTGCCCCCGGAGCGTCGCGAGAACCAGCCCATGGCGGCACTGTACGTGGTTCCCCCATGCGGACATGCGCGTCCGAGGCGTGTCAGAGGCGTGTCAGATACGCGTCCGGGGTGCCTTCGAGGCGCCCCGGGGTGAGGGCTGCGGCAGGCGTGACCTGCCTGTGACGTCCCTCGGGATCAATGACAAGATGCTCTTGCACCCACACCCCCGGGTGCCCACCACATCTGAAGGAGCGCACCCACATGTCGGCTGACGCCGCAGGCGACTACGACGTCGTCATCCTCGGTGGGGGCTCGGGCGGATATGCCTGCGCCCTCCGGTCGGCCGAGCTGGGGCTGTCCGTGGCCCTCGTCGAGAAGGGCAAGCTCGGGGGCACGTGCCTCCACGTCGGGTGCATCCCGACCAAGGCCCTGCTCCACGCCGCGGAGGTCGCCGACACGGCGCGCGACGGCGAGCACTTCGGCGTCAAGACCACCTTCGAGTCGGTCGACATGGCCGGCGTCAACACGTACAAGGACGGTGTCGTCTCCCGCCTGTACAAGGGTCTGCAGGGCCTCGTGAAGGCCGCCAAGATCGAGTACGTCGAGGGCGCGGGCGTCCTCGACGGCCCGAACACCGTGGTCGTCGGCGACCGGCGCATCACCGGCCGCAACGTCGTGCTCGCCACCGGCAGCTACCCGCGCACGCTGCCCGGTCTCGAGATCGGTGGCCGGATCATGACGAGCGAGCAGGCCCTGACGATCGACCACGTGCCGGCGCGCGTCGTCGTTCTCGGTGGCGGCGTCATCGGCGTCGAGTTCGCCTCCGTCTTCAAGAGCTTCGGCTCCGAGGTCACCGTGGTCGAGGCCCTCCCCCGGCTGGTCGCGTCCGAGGACGAGGCGATCAGCAAGCAGCTCGAGCGGTCCTTCCGCAAGCGCAAGATCGCCTTCAAGACCGGAGTCCGCTTCACCGGTGCGACGCAGTCCGGTGACGTCGTCACCGTCTCGCTCGAGTCGGGCGAGACCATCGAGACCGACCTGCTCCTCGTCGCCGTGGGCCGTGGCCCCGTCACCGAGGGTCTCGGCTTCGAGGCCGCCGGCGTCACCGTCGACCGCGGCTTCGTCACCACCGACGAGCGCCTGCGCACGGGGGTCCCCGGCGTGTACGCGGTCGGCGACATCGTGCCCGGCCTGCAGCTGGCCCACCGCGGCTTCGCCCAGGGCATCTTCGTCGCCGAGGAGATCGCGGGCCTGGCCCCGGCGGTCATCGTCGAGAGCGGCATCCCCCGGGTCACCTACTGCGACCCCGAGATCGCGAGCGTCGGCCTGACCGAGGCCCAGGCGCGCGAGGCGTACGCCGACGTCGAGACCTACGAGTACAACCTCGGCGGCAACGGCAAGTCCCAGATCCTCGGCACCCAGGGCTTCGTCAAGCTGGTGCGCGAGAAGGGCGGCCCGGTCGTCGGGGTGCACATGATCGGCGCCCGGATGGGTGAGCAGGTCGGTGAGGCCCAGCTCATCGTCAACTGGGAGGCGCACCCCGAGGACGTCTCGAGTCTCATCCACGCGCACCCCACCCAGAACGAGTCGCTCGGCGAGGCACACTTGGCCCTGTCGGGTAAACCGCTGCACGCACACGCTTGAGCCAGTAACTGTCAAGAGGAGAGAACACGTCATGTCAGAACGCGTGACCATGCCGGCCCTGGGTGAGTCCGTCACCGAGGGAACCGTCACCCGCTGGCTGAAGAATGTCGGGGACAGCGTCGAGGTCGACGAGCCGCTGCTCGAGGTCTCGACCGACAAGGTCGACACCGAGATCCCGTCGCCCGTCGCAGGCACGCTGCAGGAGATCCTCGTGCAGGAGGACGACACCGTGCCGGTCGGCGCCGACCTCGCCGTCATCGGCGACGGTGCGGCCCCCGCCGGCGGTGGCGACGCCCCGGCCGCGCAGGAGGCCCCGGCCGCGCAGGAGGCCCCGGCCC
>JAEXXY010000426.1 GCA_023451855.1 Actinomycetes bacterium | reverse complement strand
GGTCTCCCCCGAGCCCGAGGCCGTACGCGCGGCCGGGGCCTCGCGCACCAGCGCGCCGGCGAAGGAGCGCTCGCCCGGGGCGAGCTCCTCGAGCAACGGGTGACCGGGCGCGACGCGCGTCGTCGTCGGCTTGATGCCGGCCTTGCGGGTCAGGTCGCGCACGTCGCGGACCTGGTCGTCGAGCATCATCGTCACGACCGTGCCGGCGTTGCCGGCGCGGGCCGTGCGGCCGGAGCGGTGCAGGTACGCCTTGTGCTCGACCGGCGGGTCGGCGTGGATGACGAGGGCGACGTCGTCGACGTGGATGCCACGCGCCGCGATGTCGGTGGCGACGAGCGTCTGCGCCCGGCCGGAGTGGAAGTCGTCCATGTTGCGGGTGCGGGCGCCCTGGCTCAGGTTGCCGTGCAGCTCGACGGCCGGAACTCCCGACGCGTTCAGCTGCTTGGCGAGCTTCTTGGCGCGGTGCTTGGTCCGCGTGAAGACGACCTTGCGACCGGGGGCCGCGGCGAGGTCGAGGATGACCGGCAGGTGCGCACCGGTGTCGACGTGCAGCACGTGGTGGCTCATCGTCGACACGGGCGACTGGGCCGAGTCGGCCTGGTGCGTCACCGGGTTGGAGAGGAAGCGCTTGACGAGCACGTTGATCGCGCCGTCCAGCGTGGCCGAGAAGAGGAGGCGCTGGCTGTCGCGAGGCGTCTTCTCCATGATCCGGCGCACGCCGGGCAGGAAGCCGAGGTCGGCCATGTGGTCGGCCTCGTCCAGGACCGTGATCTCGATCGCGTCGAGGAACACGTGGCCCTGCTGCATGAGGTCCTCGAGACGACCGGGGCAGGCGACGACGACGTCGACGCCCTTGCGCAGGCCCTGGACCTGCGGGTTCTGGCCGACGCCGCCGAACACGGTCTGCGAGCTCAGGCCGAGGGCGCGGGCCAGCGGCGCCATCGACGCCTCGATCTGCGTGGCGAGCTCACGCGTCGGGGCGAGCACGAGCGCCCGCGGTCGGCGCGACTGAGGACGGACACCCGACTGCGACAGGCGCGTCAGCAGGGGCAGCAGGAAGGCGTAGGTCTTGCCCGAGCCCGTGCGGCCGCGGCCGAGCACGTCGCGCCCGGCGACGGAGTCGGGCAGCGTCGCGGCCTGGATCGGGGTCGGGGTGGTGATGCCGAGGTCCTCGAGGACCGCGACGAGGGAGGTGGGCACGCCGAGGGCGGCAAAGGTCGTGTCAGTGGACACAGCGGGGTACTCCCAAAAGTGGATGTGGTCGTTCTGCCCGGCGCGAGGGGCCTCGGTCATCGAGGGGTCGCGGCGCAAGAGCGAATCGACGGGGCCGGCGCAGGGCGCCAGGCGCAGAAGAGGCGACCCGAGGCAGAACTGGGCGGGTCGCTGTCATCCAGTCTACCGGGCGCCGGGCGATGCCTCGACCACGCCCTCCACACAGCCCCCGTCGAACACCGCTGCACGCCGAGCACGCCCGGACCACTCGGAGGCCGCTCACGCGCCCGGCACAGCCGCGCCGCCTAGCCTCGGTCCGTGCGCGGACGCGTCGGCCTCCCGCGGGTGCCACGAGCGGTGGCCCCTGCCGTGGTGGCTGCCGTGGCGTGCACCGGTCTCGCCGCCTGCAGCACCTCCACACCGCAGCCCGCGACCCACGGGTCCGCCCCCACCTCCCCGGGAACCTCGACGGGCGCCTCGCCACCGGGCACCTCCGGACCGAGCGTGGCCGCGGCGAGGCCTTCGAGCGCGCCCAGCCCCGCCCCGACGCGTGCGGTCGGCGCACCGCGCGGCTACCGCACCAGCGTCGTGCACCACGGCACCGACCACCCCGACGACCTCGCGCTGGACCTCTCCGGCGCCCTGCTCTACAGCGACTACACCTCGGGCACGGTGACGCGCCTGTCGAGTGACGGTTCGACGACGGTGGTGCATCGCGGTCTCGACGGACCCGAGGGCCTCGTCCAGCTCGCGGACGGGACACTGGTCGTGGCGGAGGAGAACACCAACCGCGTCCTGGCGTTCGCCCCCGGCCGGGCGGCGCCGAACGTCCTCGCCATCCTGCCCGGGCGGCCGGTCAAGGCCACCTGTCGAGGTGGCGTCGACGGGATCGCCTGGGACGCGAAGACGCTCACCCTCGTCGTCCCCGACCCCGTCACCGGTACGATCTATCGCCTTGCACCCCAAGGGGGTTCACTGACTCCGCTCGCCCGTGGCTTCGTCCACCCCGTCGGCGCGGCCGTCGACTCCCGCGGTGCCGTGCACGTCGCCGACGAGTGCGGCGGCGACGTCTGGCGCCTGGGGCCGGGCGGGAGCCGCACCCGGGTCGCCCGCGCGAGCATGCCGGACGACCTCGCGTTCGACGCCTCCGGCGACCTGCTCGTCACCGATGTGCGCCACACCGTCCACGACCTGCGGCGATGGCCGGCCGACGGCGGTCCGCCGACCGTGCTGGCCCGCGCCGGCCTCGTCGAGCCGCAGGGCCTGCTCGTCACCCCTCACGGCGACGTCTACGTCTCCGACGACCAGGTCGACGTCATCCTGCGCGTTTCGCCGCGCTGACGCCCACGCTGACGCCCACGCTGACGCCC
>JAEXXY010000382.1 GCA_023451855.1 Actinomycetes bacterium | reverse complement strand
GCCCTCGGCGCAGCTGTCGTGCTGCTCACCCGCCGGCGCACCGTTCCGACCCGCTGACGGGTCCGTGCGAGCGAGACCCACGCCCGCGAGGGCGGCGGCCGCGATGGTCGCCGCCCTCGCCGCCGGCCTGCTCGTGTTCTGGGTGACGAGTCCACAGCAGGGTGATGCTGTGGCGCTCAGCGCCGCGATGCACGGCGCGCGCCACGTGACCGGCCTGCCGGACAGCCTGCCGGACACCCAGCCGGGCCCGAGCCCGACCGCCGGTGCCCGCACACCTGGGCCGGGCGCCTTTAACGGGGCCGACCCAGCCGCCCCGATCACCGCTGCAACCGCCACGCCAAGGGCGATCACCTCGGCGCCCTCACCGCCGACGCGGCTGGTCATCGACGCGGTCGGCCTGCGGATGCCCGTCGTGCCCGTCGGGGTCGACGCGGATGGCGACATGGCCCTACCCCGCAGCCCCGCCCAGGCCGGGTGGTACCGCTTCAGCGCGCACCCCGGCGACCCGCAGGGTGCGACCGTCATCGCCGGTCACCTCGATGAACCGTGGTACGGCACCGGTCCGCTCGCTCGGTTGGCCGACGTGGTTCCGGGCGACGCCGTGGTCATCGCGTCCGGGTCGACCTTGCGCCGCTTCGTCGTCACCGAGGTCCAGGCGGTGCCCAAGACGCGTCTGGACCTTGCCGCTCTGTTCCGAACCGATGGCCCACCGGGGCTACACATCGTCACCTGCGGTGGGCGGTTCGACCCCGTGCAGCGCCGCTACGACGAGAACCTCGTGATGGTCGCACGTCCGGCCTGAATCGGGGGTCCTGATGGCAGGCGTTGCGGAAGCGGCCCCCGACGCAGCGCCTACGGAGGCAGGCGAGCACGCATCCTCCGCAGGAGCCCGCCACCGCCTGGGGCCCCGGGTCCGCCAGGACCCGGTCCCCACGCAGAGGCCTGCCGGCCTCGACGACGGCCTCGATGCCGGTCCACGATCGTGAACATCTGCCGAGACGGGCTCTGGAACGCCGGTGCAAGCAGGTCCTCGAGCGGCACGCTGATAACGCCTGCAGAGGACGGAGATGTGGCAGTCACGACGGCACCCTGTTGCGGGAAACTCTGTGACACCAGCCAATTCGCGTCACCGGTGGGCGCCAGCACCGCCAACGGCGCGCCGACCCCGCAAACGCGCTCGCACTGCGGCGTGGTCCTGAGGTCAGCCGTCCACGCGGTAGTAGAAATCGCGCACATTCCCGCCCAGATGCTTGTAGCGTCCCCCGCGTGCGAGGAGATGGTGCCGAGTCGGGCAAGACGCGACGAAGCGAAGGCCGGGAGCCGTCGCGAGGTCCGTCGGACCGTCGCCGGCTGGCCTCATCGTCGGTGGTTCGCCCCTGAGCACCGTTCGCCCCGCGAGCGCTGAAGCGGCTCGCATCCGGACTCGGGACGTCGTCCGGGTGCCAGACGCGCGCCCCTGAACCTCATCTCCTCACCACCCGTTGGATCCGGCCGACCTCGGCCGACCGTGCTCCTGCACGCAACCCCTCACCCGGAACGCATGACCGACACCGCCCAGGCCGCCCCGATCACTCGAGAAGGGGTTGTCGCCGCAGGCGTTCGTCACGCCCGCAAGACCTACGGCAGCAACGACGCGATCGTGCACGCCCTCGATGACGTCAGTGTGGACTTCGCCGCCGGACGCTTCACCGCCATCATGGGCCCCTCCGGGTCGGGCAAGTCGACGCTGATGCATTGCGTCGCCGGGCTCGACGCGCTCACGTCGGGCAATGCGTTCATCGGCGGGACGGACCTGGCGACGCTCTCGGACAAGGAGCGCACGATCCTGCGGCGGGACCGGCTGGGGTTCATCTTCCAGGCCTTCAACCTGTTGCCGACGCTGACCGCGCAGGAGAACATCACCCTGCCCGCCGACCTGGCCGGCCGGCGCCTGGACCAGGCCTGGGTCGACACGGTTGTCTCGACCCTCAACCTCGGGGACCGTCTGCACCACCGGCCGTCCCAGCTCTCCGGGGGACAGCAGCAACGCGTCGCGGTGGCACGCGCGCTGGTCTCGCGCCCGGAGGTCGTCTTCGGCGACGAGCCCACCGGCGCACTGGACTCGCGCAGCAGCACCGAGCTGCTCCGGTTCCTGCGCGCTGCGGTCGACGACCTGCACCAGACCGTGGTGATGGTGACCCACGACCCCGTCGCCGCCTCGTACGCCGACCGCGTGGTGTTCCTCGCCGACGGGCGCATCGTCGACGAGCTCGTGGAGCCCACCCGCGACGGCGTGCTGGAGACGATGAAGCGGCTGGGAGACTGAACATGGTCAAGCGCGCTCTACGATCCCTGCTCGCCCACAAGGTCCGCCTCGTTCTCACCGTCGCCGCGGTGACCATCGGAGTCGCTTTCGTGGCCGGCACCTTCGTGCTCTCCGACACGATGGGCAAGGCGTTCGACCAGCTCTACGCCGGGCTCACCAAGGGTGTCGACGTCACGGTCAAGGCCAAGCCGGCCTACAACGACCTCAGCACCCAGGGGCAGACCCGCCCGCTCGACGAGCGGCTGGTCCAGGACGTCGCCGCAGTGCCCGGGGTTTCCGCGGCCCAGGGCGGCGTCACCGGCTATGCGTTGATCCTCGACAAGTCCGGTAAGCCCATCCAGCCCGGCGGCGCGCCGACACTGGGCGCCAGCATCGGCGCGGACCGACGCCTCGCCGGCGACTTCTCCTTCCGGGCCGGTCGCGCCCCCAGCGGTGACCACGAGGCCGTTCTCGATGCGGGCACCGCACGCAAGGCCGGCTACCACGTCGGGGACACCGCCCGTGTCGTCTTCCAGGACGGCACGCGGTCCTTCACCGTCGTCGGCATCGTGGGCTTCGGCCAGACCGACAGCCTCGCCGGCGCCACGCTCGCCGGCTTCGACCTCCCGACCGCCCAGCACCTGCTCGGCAAGGTCGGCAAGGTCGACGGCATCGACGTCCTCGGCGACGGCTCGCTCACCCCGGAGCAGCTGCGCGCCGCCGTGGCGGCCCGACTGCCGTCGGGGGTGCAGGCGCAGACCGGTCCCGAGGCGGCCTCCGAGAGCTCCAAGGCCGTACGCGACGGCCTCGGCATCTTCACCAAGGTGCTCCTGGTCTTCGCGGCCGTGTCGCTGCTCGTCGGGTCCTTCGTCATCTGGAACACCTTCAACGTGATCGTCGCGCAGCGCCGCCGCGAAACGGCCCTCATGCGAGCCGTCGGCGCGACCCGGGGTCAGGTCTTGACCGGCATCGTCCTCGAGGCGCTCATCGTCGGCGTGCTGTCCTCCTTGATCGGGCTGCTCGGAGGGGTCGGCCTGGCCGTCGGCATCCGGGCACTGCTGTCCGCCATCGGCATCGACGTGCCGACCACCTCGGCAGCGGTCGAGCCCCGCACCGTGCTGGTCGCGCTCCTCGTCGGAGTCGTCGTGACCCTCGTCGCGGCCATCGTGCCGGCGCTGGCCGCCACCCGTGTCGCCCCCGTCGAGGCACTACGCGAGGCCCAGGCCGTCGGCGGCGGCATCGGGCGCAGGAGAACCGTCATCGGAACGGTCTCGCTCGCCCTGGGCCTCGGCGGCCTGGCGTTCTGCATCGCCGACGGCGGCCAGCCGCAGCTCACCGCGCTGAGCGCACTCCTCGCGTTCGCAGGCCTCGTCGCCGCCGGCCCGCTGCTCGCGCGCGGCCTGGCCACCCTTGCCGACAGGGGACGGCGCGGGGGTGGCTGGCGGCTCGCGGCCCGCAACGTCGCCCGGTCGGCGCAGCGCGCGGCAGCGACCGCGCTGGCGCTCACCATCGGGCTCACCGTCGTGACCGCCGTGACCGTCACGGCGGCATCCACGAAGGCGTCCGTCGCGGACATCGTCAACGAGGGAAACCGCTCGGACCTCATCCTCAAGGCCGGCGGCCAGGGCGCCGGGTTCAGCCCCGCGGTCGCCGACGTGCTGCGCCAGCGCGACGACGTCAAGACGGTGGTACAGATGCGGTGGACGGGAGCGAAGGTGCAGGGCACGTCCGCCGCTGTGGCGGGCCTGGACACCGCCGGGATCGACGACGTCGCCGAGCTCGGCTTCCAGCAAGGCGGTCTCTCGGACTTCCGGGACGGGACCATGCTGGTGAGCACGAAGGAGGCCACGACGCTCGGAGTCGCGTCCGGCGACAGCATCACGGTGCAGTTTCCCGAGACGGGGACCCAGACCTTCCGCGTTGCCGGCATCTTCGAGCACGACTCCCTCATCGGCACCGGGTTCGTCATCCCCCTGACCGACTTCGCCCGCAACGTCACCTCCACGCTCGACATGGCGGTGCTCGTACGCGACGCAGCCGGGTCCGACCCGGCGGCGGTCCAGTCAGGCATCGAGAAGGCGTTGGCCACCGACTACCCCAACGTCCAGGTCCAGAACGGCGCGCAGCTGACGGAGGAGTCGCAGAAGAGCATCGACCAGCTGCTGGGCATGGTCACCGCGCTGCTGCTGCTCGCGGTGATCGTGGCGATCCTCGGCATCGTCAACACCCTCGTGCTCTCGGTGGTCGAGCGCACCCGTGAGCTCGGTCTGATGCGCGCCGTGGGCGCCACCCGCCGACAGGTGCGAACGGTCGTACGCCGGGAGTCGATCCTGATGTCGCTGCTCGGCGCCCTGACCGGCATCGCACTCGGCACCGTCACCGGCGTCGCGCTGAGCCGGGCGATGGTCGAGAACGGGATCCGCACGATCAGCGTGCCCGTGGCCACGCTCGTGGTCTACATCGTCGTGGCTGCGGCGGTCGGGGCCCTCGCGGCCGTCGGGCCGGCCCGTCGCGCCAGCCGCGTCGACGTGCTCAAGGCCATCACCGTCGAGTAGCGATCCGAACCAGAGCAGGGCCTCCCGCCGCCGCGCGACGGGAGGCCCTGCCGCGTCGGGCTGGGACACAGTCGTCTCGACCGCCTCCACGAGCGAGGCGCCGCGGTATGGAAGGAAGACGCTGGCCCCGAGCGGGGGAGTGCGGTGCTGATCCGGCCGCCGAGGGCCGGGCCAAGAGCGGGTTCAGTCTTTGGGTGTGTCCTGGGCCAGCCGGAGATGAAGTGTCCCCTGGAAGCACACGCGGCCGAACACGTTGCCCGGTGTCGGGACCGGGCACGGGTCTCGCTGCGTGTATTGCCCGCTCACTCGCGCGCCGGTCATCCACCCTCCGATGACGATGCCCCTGATCGTTGCGGTGGCCGGCGTCCTCGTGTCGTTCTCCGTGATGAAGTTGTAGGCGACGAAGGAGTGCTTGGTCCCGTTGGCTCCGTAGAGCGCTTGGGCGAGCCAGAAGCCCGGCCTCGATGTGGTGTCATCCCTGGTGATCGCCCCCACGAAGACGCCGGGTCCGACATCGCCACCGACCCGCCCGGTCATGGAGGCACCGGCCAGTGTTGACGGCCCGGCGGGTTGGCTTGTCACCCACTTGGTGAACGTGACATCGGCGCTGCGGTGCCCGGCATGCCGGGCGACCTCAGCAGCTGTCGGGGGTGATGATGCAACGGCAGAGACGCCGACTGCGGTGCCGGCAAGTACCGAGGCGATGAGGCGCTTCATGATGATCCTCCTTGGTGATCAGGCCCTCTCTGTGACGTTGAGCGGTTTGACCGGCACGCCGCGCGCGACCGGGGGACCGGCGGGCCTCGCCAGCTTCCGTAACGGTTGCGGCGCTTCGGGAGGATCTCGGTCCGCGCGGTGTGGTGTGTGTACTGCTGTATTAGTTGACTGCTACAGTACCGCCGTGATGTCACCATGGGCAACCTTTCGGCTCGATCCCGCGTCCGGTCTGGGAATCGCCGCCCAGATCCGCGCGCGGATCGCCCTGCTCGTCGCCGACGGCGAGCTCGAGCCAGGAGCCCAACTTCCCTCTGTCCGCGCGCTGGCCGAGCAGCTGGGAACGAACGTCAACACCGTGCGGGCGGCATACGCGCGACTTCAGACGGACGGGTTGGTTCAGACTCGCCACGGGGTCGGAACCGTCGTCCTTCCGGCGAGCGCTGACCGGCTTGCCCATGGCTCACCCCGGCTGGTCTCGAACACGATCGCCGTACTGATCGCCGCATTGGACCCGTTCTATCTGTCCCTCCTGCGGGGTGTCGAAGACGTCGCAGCTGAACGAGGAACGCTCGTCTTGCTCGCCGACACTCAGGACTCACCGGCTCTGGCCACGGCGATCATTCGCCGGCTAGTGGCGCGAGGGGTGGACGGGATCATCGCGGTGTCGGCCGGAGGAGTCGAAGACGAGAGGGGACGGAACCGAAGCCGACACGGCAGCCCCATGCCGTCCATCGTCTACGTCGACCAGCCTGACCGGAAGGGCTTTTCCGTTGTCCTCAACGGGGACCAGGCCGGCTACCAGGCAACGCGTCACCTCGTGGAGCACGGGCACCAACGCGTCGGCCTCGTCACCGCGCCGCTGTCGTGGCCGAACGTGAGTGAGATTCACCGGGGCTACCTGCGGGCGCTCGCAGAGGCCGGCGGGCATCCGCTCGTTGCCGAGATGGAGGAGTTCACCCTCGAGGCTGGTCGGCGGGGGATCGCTCGCCTCCTCGACGACCTCGCTCCATGCTCCGCCGTCTTCGCCACAGGCGATGAACTCACGCTGGGCGTCGTGCAGGAAGCCCGGGCGAGGGGACTGGAGGTTCCGCGAGAGCTCGCCGTCATCGGCTACCCCGATCTACCCGCCGCGGCGCTCGTCGATCCCCCCCTCACGATGGTCTCCGTCCCGGCCCACCACGTCGGCGTGGCAGCGATGCAGACGCTCCAAGCCCTGATCGCCGGGACCAAACCAAGCCCTCGGCGCGTGGTGTTCGACACCGAACTCATCGTCCGAGCCAGTTGCGGCGACCACCTGTAACCGCGAGGCGCCCCCGGCTCACGAGGTCGCAGGGGCCGGAGCAGTGAAGTCGCGGACGGCGATCCCGATGGGTGAGGCCGATCGCCTCGCGCAGCCCATCTCCGTCACCCCACGGGCACGGAGGTACTCCACTGCGTCGAGCGTCATTGGCGATGCCTAGCCACGCCGGCCGATTCGGCTCGATCCGCCGACAATGACACCGCTCGACCCGGGAATCACGCCCACGTCGCACAGCACGCTCGAGGGTTGACCGGTCGTACTCTCACCTCATGGCCAGCCAGGAGGACAATCCCACGTGGCGACCGGACCCGCGAACCGTGGCTTGGGCGATGTCGGTCATTGACGAGGCACAGGTCGGACGCGACGTCATCGAGCAGCTCAAGCAGCGCATCCCTGGTCTCGCCGAGGCCGACCCCACCCTCATCGGAGAGGCGGCTGTCGAGTGTGCGCTCATCCGAGCGCACATGCTCGCCACGGAGGCGCAGACGGTGCCGCCGGGCACGCCGATTTAGCCGAGCATCAGCGCTCGGCGGCATTTCCGGACGTCGTCCGACGGCATGACCCGGCGCTGGCGACGCCAGCCCTAGCCTCTCGCCGCCCACTCGGCGCCGGGTGCCGCGTCGGTCAGCATGGCCAGGGCAATCGCCTCCATGATCATCAGGCCGTCCTGGACCACCTCCCACTGCTTGTGGATCGTCCCGTCGTTCTCGAGGACGGCGGCGATCACCGCCGCGACGTCGGCTCGCGGGATGTCACCCTCCGGGACGTCTCGCCCGATGAGGACCCGGAGCCGGCCCGGGTCGTCGGTCAGCCATCCAGGCCGCAGGATCGTCCAGTCGAGCCCGCTGGCCCGCAGCGCCTCGTCGGCGTCGCGCTTCGCCTCGATGTAGGCGCGCCACACCGGTGACGCATCCGCGGGAACCGGGTCGCCGACGGCCATCGCGGAGACCTGTACGAAGCGTCGGATACGAGCGCCCTTGGCCCCGTCGATCGACTTCAGCGAACCCTCGAGATCGACGGTGCGCTTGCGCTCGACTTTGCCGTCAGGGCCGGCTCCAGCAGCGAACACCACGGCCTGGCATCCGTCGAAGGCACGCGCGAAGTCCTTCGCCGTGGACTTCTCGATGTCAAGCAGGCGGACCTCGGCGCCCAGCTCTTCGAGATCTGTGCGGTGGGCCTCGTTGCGGACGAGCGCGACCGGCGTGTGGCCGGCTCGAACCAGCAGGGGATGGAGGTGGCGGGCCACCTTCCCGTGGCCCCCGACGACAGCGACTCTGGCCATTCATGCACGGTACGGGTCGCGGGCCTCAGGACGAGCCCCGTGAATACGGGATGTTCCGGGCCTTGGCGGTCGCTGACTGAGTCGGGCCCAGAGTCAGGCGCCCCGACCAGGTGGCGGGCTCTCAGGGCAGCGGACCCTTGGGCCCCTGGTCCTTCTGGAACTGCACGGCCTCCTCGATGGCGTCGTCCAGGGCCTCACGCGACGTCTGGGCGGAACCGTCTTCTGAGCCGGAGTCCGGTGATCCGGACACGGCCGACGTGACCTTCGAGGTCGCCGTCCTCGCGGCATCGGCCACCTTGTCCGCGACGACCGGCGCCTGCTCGCGCACCAGCTGTGCGCCTTGGTGTGCCCTCTCCTGCACGCGGGGGTCGTCCTTCAGCTGGCCGACCGCGCGCATGAACTGCTCGTAGGGCTGTCGCCCGGCCCGCGAGCCGAGCAGGAAGCCGACCGCGCCTGCGACGACGATGGTCATTCTCTTCATGGGTCCCTCCGATGGTCGGGTCGGTCGCCGTAGCCGGGCGCCGACGGTCTCCCCGAGGTATACCCACCACCGTCCACGTTCGGCATCAACGTTCGGACGGGTCACGCCCCGCGTCTGACAAAGCGGACGCTTTGGCGCGACCGTCCGGCGGCATGGTCTGCCGCCCCGTCCTCAGCGCGGCATAGAAAGGCGTTCTGCGCGGTGGGGTCTGGCGTGGCGAACGTCCTCCTGATGCGCTTGTCGGGCTTGGTGTCCCATCGCATCGAAGGAGGACGTTCATGTCTCACGGTAGTGGTGTTTCGC
>JAEXXY010000360.1 GCA_023451855.1 Actinomycetes bacterium | reverse complement strand
TGGGTGCACGCCCCGTCGGTCGTCGGGCACTCCTTTCCGGACGGCCGCTGGGCCCTGCTGCACCGCGACCGCGACCGCACCGCCGAGGGCCTCGAGGCCGACGCGCCCGGCGACGGCGAGGCGTGGCTGCGGCTGTGCCGCACGTGGGACCACGTCGGCGAGGACCTCGTCCGCTCCCTGGTGACGCCCTTCCCGCCGGTGCGCGGCGGCGTCGGGCTCGGGGCCAAGGCCCTGCGCCACGGCGGCTTCGAGCTGTTGCGCGAGCTCGTCATGCCGGCGCGCGCCCTGACCGAGCAGCTCTTCCGCGGCGAGGGCGCGCGCCTTCTCGTCGCGGGCAACGCCACCCACGCGGACATCGGCATGGAGGCGCCGGGGTCGGCCGCGATGGGCCTGCTACTCGTGCTCCTCGGGCAGACCGTCGGCTTCCCGGTACCGGCGGGCGGCGCCGGGCAGCTGTCCGCGGCCATGGTTCGCCGTCTCGAGTCGCGGGGTGGCAGCGTCCGTCTCGGCGAGCGCGCCGAGAGCATCCGCGTCGAGGCCGGCCGCGCCGTCGGCGTGCGCACGGCCTCGGTTGAGCTCACGGCCCGGCGCGCCGTCGTCGCCGACGTGTCGGCCCCCGCCCTCTACGGCGGCCTCGTGGGCTGGGAGCATCTGCCGGACAAGCTTCGCCAGCGCATGGCCGGGTTCACCTGGGACCCCTCGACCGTCAAGGTCGACTGGGCGCTCGACGGCACCGTGCCCTGGCTCGGCGCGCCGGAGACGGCCCCCGGCACCGTGCACGTGGCCGACTCCCTCGACGAGATCACCCTGACGAGCGCGCAGATCAGCGCCGGCCTCGTGCCCGACCGGCCGTTCCTGCTCGTCGGCCAGATGGCGACGACCGACCCCGGCCGGGCCCCCGCCGGCAGCGAGTCGCTGTGGGCGTACACCCATGTGCCGCAGCGGGTTCGGGCTGACGCGGCGGAGGGGACCGGCGTGGCCACCGTTCGGGGAGCTTGGGACGCAGCTGATCTCGAGGCGTTCGCCGACCGCATCGAGTCACGCATGGAGGAGCGCGCGCCGGGGTTCCGACGACGCATCCGCGCCCGACGCGTCCTGGGCCCCCACGAGCTCGAGTCCCGAAACAGCAACCTCGTGGGTGGCGCCCTCAACGGCGGCACGGCGTCGCTGCACCAACAGCTCGTCTTCCGTCCCGTCGCCGGTTCGGGCCGCGCAGAGACCCCTGTCGCGGGTCTGTTCCTCGGCTCCGCGTCCGCGCACCCCGGCGGTGGCGTCCACGGCGCCTGCGGTTCCAACGCCGCCCGGGCCGCGCTCTGGCACGACCGCATCCGCCACCCCGTCCGATCCTTCCGGAGGCAACCATGAGCACCACCACCCGTACGATCGACCGCCCGCCGGACGCCGTCTTCGACGTGCTCTCGCACGGGTGGAACTACAGCCAGTGGGTCGTCGGCGCCTCCCGCATCCGGGACGTCAGCGAGTCGTGGCCCGAGGTGGGCTCGGAGATCCACCACTCGGTCGGCGCCTGGCCGCTGCTCATCGACGACGTCACCACGGTCCGACGCTGCGAGCGGCCGAACCTGCTCGAGCTGACGGTCCGGGCGTGGCCCACGGGAGAGGGCATCGTCCGCATCACGTGCGAGCCGGACGGAGACGGGACCCTCGTCACGATGGAGGAGGATGCGACGCGCGGCATCGCCGCGCTCGTGCCCAAGCCCATCCGCGACCTCGCGCTCGACCTGCGCAACCGCGAGGCCCTGGACCGGCTCGCCCTGCTCGTCGAGAGGGCGGGGCAGAGCCCGTACGCCCGCTGAGGCGGATGACTCTCCCCCGCGTCGCTGCACACCCCCGGACGACTCCACGACTCCGGTCCGTGCGCCGGTTCAACCGACGGGCGTCGGGTAGTGGAGCGCTGAGCGAGGAAAGGGATGCCATGCGGTACGACCAGACCATCGACCTCCTGCGCCGGGGGTACGTCTTCACCGCCTGGGCGCGACGCCGGGGTGCGGCCATCGGCGAGCGGCACGCTCGTTATGGGACGCGGGTGCGCCTCCTCGGGCGGCACGCCACGGTCGTCGGCGGAGCGGCCGGGGTCCGCCTCTTCTACGACCAGTCCGTCATGAAGCGGGATCGGGCCATGCCCGCAGCCGTCGCGCGCCCCCTCTTCGGCCGCGGCGCCGTCCACGGCCTCGACGGCGAGCAGCACCGGCACCGGAAGGCGATGTTCGTCGACCTGCTCATGGACCCGGCGCGCGTCGCCGACCTGCACCGCCTGGCCGACGACCTCCTGCGCGACGAGCTCGACCGGTGGCGGGCGACGGGCCGTGGCGTCGTCTACCCGGCGACGACACGCGTCTACGGCCGCGCCGTGATCCGCTGGGCCGGCATCGACGTCCCTGCCGACGTCGAGGCCCGACGCGCCGACGACATGGCCACCATCGTCGAGGACTTCGCGACGCCGCTGCGGCCGTACCTGCGGGCGTGGCGGGCCCGCACCGTCTGCGACAGGTGGGCCGCCCGGCTCGTGCGCGAGGTGCGCGAGGGGCGTCGGCAGACCCCCGAGAGCTCGGTCCTCGGGCGCATCGCCGAGCACCGCAACCCCGACGGCACCCTGCTCGATGCCTACACCGCCGGCGTCGAGCTGCTCAACGTCCTGCGACCGACCGTTGCCGTCGCCCGGTTCGCCGCGTTCGCGGCCATCGCCCTCGACCTCAACCCCGAGTGGCGTGAGCGGCTGGCCCGTGAGGCCGACGACCGGGGGAGCGCGGTCGGAGGCCCGCTGGCGGTCGCCTTCGCCCAGGAGGTGCGTCGGCTCTATCCGTTCGTCCCGGCCCTGGCCGCGATCGCCGTCCGCGACACCGAGTTCGAGGGCTGCCCGATCCCAGCGGGTCACCGGGTGGTGCTCGACGTCATGGCCACCGACCACGACCCGCAGGAGTGGCCCGACCCCAACACCTTCGACCCGAACCGGTTCCTCGGAACCGGGGCCGAGTGGAGCGCCCCCTTCGTCCCGCAGGGCGGTGGCCGGGCCGAGACGGGCCACCGGTGCCCCGGCGAGATGGTCGTCGTCGGCCTGCTCGCCCTGACCTGCGCGCGGCTCGCGCTCGAGGGTGCGACGCTCGTCCCGGGGCAGGACGCCGGGTGGCGCTGGGGTCACGTGCCGGCGCGGCCGCGCTCGGGTTCCGTCGTCGCTCTCGGTCGGCGGTCGGAGCGGCTCGTCGCGGGGGCGGCCGCCGAGGCCGAGCGTCAGGGCGCGCGTACCAGTTCCTGACCCGGTGTCGACGGTGGTGGCCGCCGGTCACCGACGCTCTTCCTCACCGCCGACCGCCCTCGACGCGCCCCCGAGGTCGCTTCCGGTCGCCTCGTCGACCTCCGGCGCCCCCGCCTCGGGGGTGGCCATCGGGAGGATGCCGGTCTGCTCGATCACGGCCGCGACGTCGCGCAGCTTGCGGTTGAGGTTCTGGCTCGCCTCACGGAGCAGCTCGAACGCCTCCGAGGACGTGACGAGCCGACGCGCCATGATGATGCCGATGGCGGTGCCGATCTGACGACTGCTCGTGAGGGCCGCGTGGAGGTTGTCGGAGTCGTCGGCCCGAAGGCGCTGTTCCACGGCGAGCGCCGCGAAGGGCGCGATGACCGAGGCGAGGTGGACGTCGGTCTCGGTGAAGGCGTCCACCGCCGTCGAGTAGAAGTTGATGGCGGCCCGGTCGTCGCCCCCGAGCGCGAGCTGCACCGACAGCATGCTGCGCACGCTGGTCTCCTCCACGCATCGCGGGCCGAAGAAGAGCCACCGCTCGTCACCCGCGAGGTCACCCGAGGACACGACGGAGTCCCCCTCGGAGGCGTCGAGGCACGGGCCCTCACCCTCGTCGTACTGGAGGGCGTCGACGCGCTCGGGCAGGTCGTCGGTGGCGCTCAGCGTCCGAGGCCGGGCGCCCGGGCGCAGGAGCGTCAGGGCGCAGTGGTGGGTGTGCGGCAGGGACCGGGCCGCGAAGCGCACGACGCGGTCGGGGTCGAGACCCGAACCGTCGGACGCGGTGAGGGCCGCGCCGAGGTCGGAGAACTGGCGTCCTACCTCTGCCAGTGCGGGTTCGCTGTCGTCATCGCTCATCAGGCACCGTCCGTCGACGTCTCCGGGAAGGCTCCGCGGCGGGCGCGGGCTCCGGCCGTACTCACCGACCCTAGACCCGCCCCCGCCGGTCGAGAACGGGTGCTGCCGGCCCGGACGACCGTGCGAATCCGGCGCCGCCGGGTACGCACAGGGCATGGCAACCGACGACGACGCAGCCGCCCCCTCCCGCGCCAGCGTGGCCACAGGGACCACCGGGACCAGGGGGACCACCGAGACCACCGAGACCACCGAGACCACCGACCCCTCAGGATCCGCCCGGCCGGGTGAGCCCGAGGCTCCCACCGACCTGCCCAGGGAGTCGCTCCGCGCCGTGCTGGCGCGTGCCCGGCGGGAGTTCAAGCGCGACCGGCTCACCGATCTGGCCGCCGCCCTGACCTACTACGGGCTGCTCGCCCTCGCGCCGGCGCTCGTCGTCCTCGTCGCGGCGATGGGGCTGGCCGGCCCCGATGTCGCCGACCGCGTCGTCCAGCAGACGCAGTCGCTGGCCCCCGGTTCGAGCGCCCAGCTCGTCGCGCAGCTCGTGCACCAGGCACAGGCCAACCGGACCGGCGCGGGGATCGGCGCCCTCCTCGGCATCCTCGTGGCCCTGTGGTCGGCCTCGGGCTACGTCTCGGCGTTCATGCGCGCCTCGAACGTCGTCTACGACGTGCCCGAGGGCCGGCCGATCTGGAAGACGGTCCCCATCCGCGTCGGCGTCACGGCGCTGGCCGTCGTCGTGCTCGTCCTCGCGGCGGTCATCGTCGTGGTCTCGGGGCCGGTGGCGCACCAGGTCGGCGACCTCGTCGGCGCCGGTGACACCGCGGTGCTCGTGTGGAACATCGCCAAGTGGCCGGTGCTGCTCATCCTCCTGTCGGTGCTGCTCGCCGTCCTCTTCCGGGCCAGCCCCAACGCCCGACAGGGCGGCGTGCGCTGGGTGAGCCCCGGCGGCGTCATCGCGGTGGTCGCGTGGCTCGTCGTCTCTGGGCTCTTCGCGCTCTACGTCACGTACTTCGCGTCGTACAACAAGACCTACGGCTCGCTGGCCGGCGTCGTCGTCTTCCTCGTCTGGCTCTGGCTGACGAACATCGCCCTGCTGCTCGGCGCCGAGGTCAACGCCGAGCTGGACCGCAGCCGGGCCATCGCCGGGGGCCTGCCCGAGCACGTCGAGCCGTTCGCCGAGCCGCGCGACACCCGTGCCATGGACGAGGACGAACGCGCCGAGGCCGAACGGGCCGTGCGCTACCGCGAGGGCACTGGGCGCGAGGGCACTGGGCGCGAGGGCACTGGGCGCGAGGGCACTGCGCGCAAGGGCACTGCGCGCGAGGGCACTGGGCGCGACGCCGAGGGG
>JAEXXY010000319.1 GCA_023451855.1 Actinomycetes bacterium | reverse complement strand
GGTCAGCCCTGCGCGGCCGCGGCTGCCGTCGCTCGCGCCAACGGGGCACGGCTGGAGGGCTGTTCGCTCCACGGCGCGGACGTCACGGTCGGTGTCAGCGTCGAGGTGCCGGTGTGGCCGGACCCCGCGCGGGCGCAGTCCCGTGCCGGGCCGGCCCGCCCCGGCTGAGCGGTAGACGGATCTGTCGGGCTGACCTCACTGGGCAGGCGCGGGCGAGTCCGCAGCTGACGAGGATCTCCGCGGTCGGCCGGCGGGGCCGCGCAGAACGGGCGGCCGTTGCCGGCCCCATCCGTGGGTCGGTCGCCGAGGACGCGGCCTGCGTGTGGTGCTGCTCGGAGAGGCGCGGCGAAGCCGCGTCAGCGGTTCCGCCAGGCGTCGGGTGCGGTGAGCAGCTGCCGGACGCGATCGGACAGGTCACCCGTGCGCAGCGCCTCGAGCGACGTGCCGTCGAGCACCTCGCGCAGGCTGGCCCGGACGGCGACCCACAGGCTCGGCAGGTGAGCAGCAACGCCCTGGTACTCGGTCTCGTGCGGTCGCAGTCCGCGCACCTCGGCCAGAGGGCCGTCGACGGCTCGGAAGACGTCGCCCACGCTGATCTCCTCGCCCGGGCGACCGAGCACGTAGCCGCCTCGGGCCCCGCGGCGGCTGAGCACGAGCCCGGCCCGGCGCAGGTCGGCGAAGATCGCCTCGAGGAACTTGCGGGGCAGGTCCTGCCGGGTGGCCAGGCTGTCGATGCTCACCGGTCCGGAGCCTTCGGCCTCCGCGTCGCTGAGGATGAGCATCGCCCTGACGGCGTAGTCGACCCGGGCAGAGATGTCCACCGGCCCAGTCTGCCGCAGCGGCTGGTGGCGCCGGTGGACGCGGGGCCGGACCCGCACCGGAGCCGGCGCGGGGACCCCCCCGAAGGAGGGGACCGGAAGGCAGTCGGGGGCCAAGGCGTGACCTTCAGGCGTGACAAGCAGGCGAAGGCGCGGATGGACACGCATGAGTGGAGATGGCTGCCGGGACCCGCCCATGCGGGACGCGCGAGGAACGCGCGGGGGAGCGGCGCGAGCGACGGAACGGGGCGGCGAGGTGTCGTCCCCTCGCCGCCCCGGCTGCTCCGGCGGAGCCGGCCGTCCACCGCCGCCCGGCAGGCCGGCGAGGGACTCGGACCACCGTAAGCCGCCGCCCCCGCGAACGCGCAGCCGCGTCTCAGTCCCCGACCTGCGAAGCGGTGCGCACAGGCCGAGCAGTCCACCATCCACGTGCGATGGCGAATCCCACAGGCGCCACACGCGGGCGACGGACGGCTGGTCCAGCTGTCGAGGACGGAGTCGAACCCGAAGATGCTGGAGCGCGGCGCCGCCGGGGCGAGGCTCGTCTCGGCCCCTGCCTGGCTCAGATGGCGAGGGCGGGGTCGAGCTCGATGACGCTGGAGCGCTGCGCTGCCCGGGCGAAGACCGTCTCGCCCGGCTCGAGCGCGAGGTCGCCGGCGTCGCGCCGGGTCAGCTGGGCGGCGAACCGCTCGCCCGACTCGGCCCGTAGATCGACGCGCACCTCGAAGCCGAGCGGCACGACCCGCTCCACGACCGCCGCCACGATGCCGGGCGAGCCGCTGACCTTGTCGTCGAGAGCCAGGGCGACGGCCCGGTCGCGCTCGAGCGCGATGTCGTGCGGTCGCACGAGCTGCCCACCGAGACGTGCCACCGAGCCGAGGAAGCCCATGACGAAGTCGTTGGCCGGCCGTTCGTAGAGGGTCACCGGGTCGCCGACCTGCTCGATGCGTCCGTGGTTGAGCACCGCGATCCGGTCGGCGACGTCGAGCGCCTCCTCCTGGTCGTGCGTCACGAGGACCGTCGTCACGTTCACCTCGTCGTGCAGTCGCCGCAGCCACGTGCGCAGGTCGGCGCGCACCTTGGCGTCGAGCGCACCGAACGGCTCGTCGAGCAGGAGCACCTCGGGGTCGACGGCGAGCGCCCGTGCCAGGGCCATCCGCTGGCGCTGGCCGCCGGAGAGCTGGGCGGGGTAGCGGTCACGGAAGCCCTCGAGCCCGACGATCTCGAGCAGCTCGCCGACGCGTCGGTCGATGTCGGCCTTGGGGCGCTTGCGGATCGACAGTCCGAAGGCGACGTTGTCGCGCACCGTCATGTGCTTGAAGGCCGCGTAGTGCTGGAAGACGAACCCGATGCCGCGCCGCTGCGGCGGCTCGGTGGTCACGTCACGCCCGGCGATCGTCACGACGCCGGCGTCGAGGGCCTCGAGCCCGGCGATCGAGCGCAGCAGCGTCGACTTGCCCGACCCGCTCGGGCCGAGCAGTGCGGTGAGCGAGCCGCTCGGGATCTCGATGCTGACGTCGTCGAGCGCGAGGAAGGAGCCGTAGCTCTTGCTGGCGTCGGTCACGGTGATCATCGGGTGCTCCTCTTGCGGTCGAGCAGGGTCATGAGCAGCAGCACGACGAGCGCCATGCCCATGAGGACGGTCGCGGCGGCGTACGCGCCGTAGGTGTTGTGGTCGTCGATGTAGCGCGAGTGCACGAGCAGCGTCAGCGTCTGGGACACCCCGGGGAACCCGGACGACACCATGATCACGGCGCCGAACTCGCCGAGTGCACGGGCGACGGTGAGGACGACGCCGTAGGTGAGACCCCACCGGATCGCCGGGACGGTGATCCGCCAGAAGGTCTGCCAGCCGTTCGCGCCGAGGGTGGCGGCGGCCTGCTCCTGCTCCTGGCCGATCTCGTGCAGCACCGGCTCGACCTCGCGCACGACGAACGGCAGCGTCACGAAGATCGTCGCGAGCACCATGCCGGGCAGGCCGAAGATGACGCGGAAGCCGCCGCGGTCGAGCGCGCCGAACCAGCCGTCGACGCCCCACAGCATGATGAGCGCGACGCCCACGACGATGGGTGACACCGCGAAGGGGAGGTCGACGACGGCCTGGAGCACGCCGCGCCCGCGGAAGCGTCCGCGCACAAGAGCCAGTGCGGTCGTGACGCCGAAGACGACGTTGAGCGGCACGACGATCGCGACGATGAGCACCGACAGGTTGAACGCGGCGATGGCGGCGGGCGTGGTCACCGACTCCCAGAAGGTCCCGAGGCCGGGGGAGAACGTGCGCCAGAGGATGACGGCGACCGGCACGGCCACGAGCGCGAAGAGGTAGCCGAGCGCGAGGACGCGCAGCGTGATGCGGGACGGGGTCGAGATCCTCATGCGGCACGCTCCTCGCGTCGCTGGGCCCGCGCCCCGAGGACCCGCAGGACGAGCAGCGACACGAACGCGATGGCCAGCAGCGCCACCGAGATCGCGGCGGCGTTGAGCGGGCGGTCGATCTCGATCTGCTGCTGGATGTACTGCGAGGCCACCTGGGTCTCGCGCGGGATGTTGCCGCCGATGAGCACGACCGAGCCGTACTCGCCGATCGAGCGGGCGAAGGCGAGGCCGGCGCCGCTGAGGATGGCCGGCCCGAGCGTCGGCAGGACGACGCGTCGGAACGTCGCCCAGTTCGAGGCGCCGAGCGACGCGGCCGCCTCCTCGACCTCGCGGTCGGACTCGATGAGCACCGGCTGCACCGACCGGACGACGAACGGCAGCGTCACGAAGAGCAGCGCCACCGCGAGCCCCCACCGGGTGGCGTTGAGGTGGATGCCGACCGGGCTGTTCGGGCCGTAGAGGGACAGCAGCACGATGCTCGCGACGATCGTCGGCAGGGCGAACGGCAGGTCGATGAGGGTGTTGACGATGCGCTTGCCCGGGAAGTCGTCGCGGACGAGGACCCACGCGACGAGGGTGCCGAACACGGCGTTGACGAGCGCCACCCCGGCGGAGACGAGCACCGTCACCCAGAGCGCGGCCACGGCCGCCGGCGCGGTGATCGCCTCCCAGAAGCCGGACCAGCCCTCGCCGAACGCGGCCACGGTCAGCGCGGCGAGCGGCAGCAGGACGATGAGGCTGAGCCACAGGGTCACCACGCCGATGCCGAGGGGGCGTCCGAGGCGGCGGCGCAGCTCGTCCACGCGGCGGGCTCCGGGGGAGGGTGCCCCGGACGCGGCGAGGGCGGGAGCCGCCGGAGCGGCTCCCGCCTTGTCGGTCGCGGGCGACCGGGTGACGGCTTCGGCCGTCACTTCGTCGCCTCGTCGTAGATCGTGGCGATCTCGCCGACGTCCTTCTTGAAGAGCGTGCTGTCGACGTTCTTCCAGCCGCCGAGGTCGGCGATGGTCCACAGCTTCGAGGGCTGCGGGAACTTCGAGGCGTAGTCCTTGGCGACGGTCGCGTCGACGGGCCGGAAGCCGGCCTCGGCGAGCAGCTTCTGCGCCTCGGGCGTGTAGAGGTAGTCGTCGAAGGCCTGCGCGGCCGCCTTGTTCGGGCTGTCCTTGAGCACCGCGGCGGGGTTCTCGATCTTGAAGGTCTGCGGCGGCGTCACGTGCTGGACCGGCTCACCCTTCTTCGCGACGAAGAGGGCCTCGTTCTCATAGCTGAGCAGCGCGTCGCCGCTGCCCTGCAGGAACGCCTCGGTGGCCTCGCGGCCGGACTTCGGCTGGATCTTGACGTGGTCGGTGACGAGGCTGCGGATGTAGGCCAGCCCTGCTGCCTTGTTCGTGCCGCCCGCGCTCTTCGCGGCGTACGGAGCCAGGAGGTTCCACTTGGCCGAACCCGACGAGAACGGGTTCGGCGTGACGACCTCGACGCCCGGCTTGAGCAGGTCGTCCCAGTCCTTGATGCCCTTGGGGTTGCCCTTGCGCACGACGATGGTCACAACGGAGCCGAACGGAATTCCCTTGTGCTCATTGGCATTCCACGAAGGGTCGACGAGGCCTGCGTCGACGAGGCGCGTGATGTCGGGCTCGACCGAGAAGTTGACGAAGTCTGCCGGGGCTCCGGCGGCGACCTTGCGGCTCTGGTCGCCCGAGGCGCCGTAGCTCTGCTGGAACTGCACGCCCTTGCCCGCCGCGGTCTTCTGGAACGCAGGGATGACGGCGTCGAAGCCGACCTTCGGCACGGCGTAGGCGTAGAGGTTGACGGTGGTCGTGGAGGCGGCCCCGGCGGCCGTGGAGCCGGGCTGGGCGACCACGTCGCTCGCGCCGCCACCGGCGCAGGCCGTCAGGCCGATCGTCGCGCTGGCGGCGATGACGGCGAGGAGGATCTGAGGGCGTCGCACGGTTGCTCCTGGTGGCTGAGGGGTGGATCTGGCGGGCGTCTGGGGGGTGGCCGCTGCCGGAGGTCGGCCGGGGCTGATTCCCATCCGCTGAGTGGGAGTTTGGATAGCAAACCGTTACAGGTCAAATAACGTCTACTTATGTCTCAGGGTGTGGAACCCCCCGCCTGACGCCGCGCTCAGGCCGTCGCGATGCGCCGGAGGCGCAGCGTCCCCTCGCTCGTCAGGTCGCCGGACACGACGACGCGCGCCCCCGCCTCGGCGTCGACGCTCCAGCCGGGCGGCAGCTCCAAGGAATAGGTGTGCCCGTCCTCGGCGACGAGCAGCACCGACGCGGCTGCCGCGCCACGGGATGACGCCTTCCCCGGGTCCTGCGGGCGCAGGGTGCCGGCGACCGTCACCGACGCCTGGGCGCCGCCGTCGCCCGAGGTCGTCGCCGGGCGCCCGCCCAGCTCCGGGAACGACTGCGGCACAGGTGTTTCCGGGCGACCCCGCCGCGGAGAGGAGCGTCGACGGGCCGGTCCGCGCGTCATGGCGTCGGCTCCCCGGCCGCAGGGCCGGCGTGGCGCAGGGTCAGGTCGAGCAGCGCGATGGCGCCGGCCTTGTCGAGCGGCTCGTTGCCGTTGCCGCACTTGGGCGACTGGATGCACGACGGGCAGCCCGACGGGCACTCGCAGGCCGCGACGGCGTCACGCGTCGCGCGCAGCCACTCGCGGACGCGTCTATACCCGCGTTCGGCGAAGCCGGCTCCGCCCGGGTGGCCGTCGTAGACGAGGATCGTGGGCAGCCCGGTGTCGGGGTGCAGTGCCGTGGACACGCCGCCGATGTCCCAGCGGTCGGCCGTCGCGAAGAGGGGCAGCATGCCGATCGCCGCGTGCTCGGCGGCGTGCGCGGCGCCGGGGATCGTCGCCTCGTCGACGCCCGCGGCGGCGAGCTCCTCGACCGGCATCGTCCACCAGACCGCCTTGGTCGCGAGGCTGCGCGGCGGCAGGTCGAGCGGGTGCTCGCCGATGACCTCCCCGCCCGGCAGCCGCCGCAGGAACGAGACCACCTGGCCCCGCACCGTCACGTGCCCGAACGAGCAGCGCAGGGGGCCCCACTCCTCGTGCTCGGTGGCGTGGACGATGTCGAACTCGCTCACCGACCGGGCGTGCGTCGTCCACCCCGGGTCGCCGCGCACGGCGAACGCGGCCCGGTCCTCGAGGTCGAGCTCGGTGATGACCCACGTCTGCCCCTGGTGCACGTGGACGGCGCCGGTGTGCACCTGGGCGTGCGCCGACGCCTCGTCGACGGTGCCGACGACGCGCCCCGTGCGAGCCTCGATGATGCGCACCGGTTCGCTGGCGCCGCGCAGCGACAGGTGGTCGGCGGGCCGGTCCTCGCGGGCCCAGAACCAGCCACGCGGCCGCTTGCGCAGGATCCCGCGCTCGACGAGCGCGTCGAGGAGCGGACGCGTCATCGGGCCGAACACCTCGACGTCGCCCTCCGTGACCGGCAGCTCGGCGGCCGCGGCCGCGAGGTGCGGCCCGAGCACGTGCGGGTTGTCGGGGTCGACGACGGTGGCCTCGACGCCGCGGCCGAAGATCGACTCCGGGTGGTGCACGACGTAGGTGTCGAGCGGGTCGTCGGCTGCCACGAGCACCGCGAGCGACCGCCGCCCGGTGCGCCCGGCGCGTCCGGCCTGCTGCCACAGCGACGACAGGGTGCCCGGCCACCCGGCGAGCAGCACGGCGTCCAGGCCCGACACGTCGACGCCGAGCTCGAGGGCGTTCGTCGCAGCCAGGCCGAGCAGGTGCCGGCTGCGCAGGTCGCGCTCGAGCTCGCGCCGCTCCTCGGGCAGGTAGCCGCCGCGGTAGGCCGCGACGCGGTCCTCGTCGGTGACCGACACGCGCTCCTTGGCGATGCGCGCCACCACCTCGACGCCGGCGCGGGACCGGGCGAAGGCGACCGTCTGCACGTCGGCCCCGACACACCCGGCGAGCAGCTCGCCCGTCTCCGTGATGGTGCTGATGCGCTGCGCCGTGCCGTCGGCGGAGGTGACCACCGGCGGCTCCCAGAGGGCGAAGGTCATCGCGGCCCGCGGCGACCCGTCCTCGGTCACCGCCTCGACCGGCAGCCCGAGCAGGCGCGACGCGTGGTCCTGCGGGTCGGCCACCGTGGCCGACGCGAGCACGAACGTGGGCTCGGCCCGGTACCGCGCCGCGACGCGTCGCAGCCGGCGCAGGACGGCCGCGAGATGCGCACCGAAGACGCCCTTGTACACGTGGCACTCGTCGACGACGACGTAGCGCAGCGCTCGCAGGAACGAGGACCACCGCTCGTGGCCGGGCAGCAGCGAGTGGTGCAGCAGGTCGGGGTTGGTGAGCACGAGGTTGGCGTGCTCGCGGATCCAGCGACGCTCGTCGGTCGGGGTGTCGCCGTCGTAGGTCGCGGGACGCACGCCGGGCAGCGCGAGCCCGGCCACCCGCGTCAGCTGATCGGCCGCCAGGGCCTTGGTCGGCGACAGGTAGATCGCCGTGGCACCCCGCCCGTTCGGGGCCGACGCGCCCGACGTGAGGTCGGACAGGATCGGCAGCAGGTAGCCCAGGCTCTTGCCCGAGGCCGTGCCGGTGCTGACGACGACGTGCCGGCCCGCGTGGGCGTGCTCGGCCACCGCGACCTGGTGCGACCACGGCGCCGCCACGCCCGCGCCCGTCAGGGCGCCCAGGAGCGTCGGATCGGTCCACTCCGGCCAGTCGGCCGTGCGCGCCGTGCGGGCCGGGACCTCGTGCACGTGCACGAGCCGCTCCGGCTGGTCCCCGACGAGCCGCGCCAGCAGCGTCTCGGGGTCGGGCGCCTGCCGAGCTGCCTGGTCCGGTCCCGGCGCACCGGCGCCCGCCCGCGGTCCGGCCGTGGCCGAAGCGGTCGAGATGGGCGACAGGTCCCGGTTCATGTAGAGCAACCGTAGGAGGTGGGGGTACGGTAACCGACGAGCGGGGCATGTTACTCCGCGGTCGGTCACGCAGGGGCAACGTGGCTGGCCCTGTTGGACCAAGTGTGGGCAAGGGAAGGGGCACCGGTGGATCTCTCGATCACCCGCGCCGACCACGGTGACCAGACCGTGGTGCACCTAGGCGGCGAGATCGACGTGTACACCGCGCCGCTCGTGCG
>JAEXXY010000290.1 GCA_023451855.1 Actinomycetes bacterium | reverse complement strand
CAGGCCGCGCATCGGGAGCGGCCCGAGGGTGCTGGCGTTGGCGGCGAGCAGGTCGAGGCCGGCACCGGCGCCGAGGGCCCGGACGGCGTCGACGACCTCGCGACGGTGCACGGCGTCGGACACGTCGCCGGCGACACCGACGACGTCTCCGGTGCCCCGACCGGAGCTCGCACCGGCCGCGGTCCCGACCTCGGACACGGCGCGGTCGAGGTCGGCAGCCGTGCGTGCCGTGAGGACGAGGGTCCAGGCCCGGTCTGCGAGGGCTGCGGCGAGGGCGCGGCCGAGACCGCGGCTGGCACCGGTGACGAGTGCGATGGGCATCAGGATCTCCTGGCTCGGTGGTCGATGGCCACAGCCTCAGACATCAAGTGAGCTTGAGGTCAAGAGGTGGCCTGTCCCCCGCGTCAGGCCGTGGCACGACGGCCTCGAGCGGCGGCATACGATCTGGGCATGACGACGGCACCGGCTCCGCTGCCCCTCCTCGTGCTCGGCCAGGGCACCGACCTGCACACCGAGCGCGGCGTGGAGTGCCCGGGCGACCTGCCCGCACCGTCGGACCCCGGCCTGGTCGGGCGCGCCCGCGAGGCGAAGGCCGCGCTCGGCGACCGCGTCTTCGTGCTCGGGCACCACTACCAGCGCGACGAGGTCATCGAGTTCGCCGACGTCACCGGCGACTCCTTCAAGCTGGCACGCGACGCCGCCGCCCGGCCCGACGCGCCCTACATCGTCTTCTGCGGCGTGCACTTCATGGCCGAGTCGGCCGACATCCTCACCAGCGACGACCAGACGGTCATCCTCCCCGACCTCGCGGCCGGCTGCTCGATGGCCGACATGGCCGCGATCGCCCAGGTCGAGGACTGCTGGGACCAGCTCGCCGCGGCCGGCGTCGCGGAGCAGACGATCCCCGTCACGTACATGAACTCCTCGGCGGCCATCAAGGCGTTCACCGGTCGCCACGGCGGCACGATCTGCACCTCGTCGAACGCCCGCACCGCCCTCGACTGGGCCTTCGAGCAGGTCGGCGGCCTCGGACTGGACGGCGGCACCGGCAAGGTGCTCTTCCTGCCCGACCAGCACCTCGGCCGCAACACCGCGGTCCGTGAGCTGGGCCTGTCCCTCGAGGACTGCGTCGTCTGGGACCCGCACCGCCCCAACGGCGGCCTGACCCGCGAGCAGCTCGAGGCCGCCCGGATGATCCTGTGGCGCGGGCACTGCTCGGTGCACGGGCGGTTCTCCGTCGAGGCCGTCGAGGCGGCCCGCCGCGAGATCCCGGGCGTCAAGGTCATCGTGCACCCCGAGTGCCGCTACGAGGTCGTCGAGCTCGCCGACGAGGTCGGCTCGACGGAGAAGATCATCCAGACGATCGCGGCGGCGCCCGACGGCACGTCGTGGGTCGTCGGAACCGAGCTCAACCTCGTGCGGCGCCTCGCCACGCAGTTCCCGAACCAGCGGATCGCCTTCCTGGAGAAGAACGTCTGCTACTGCTCGACGATGAACCGCATCGACCTCCCGCACCTCGTCTGGGCTCTCGAGTCGCTCGTCGAGGGCCGGGTCGTCAACCCGATCCGCGTCGACCCGACCGTCGCCGCCGAGGCGCGCGCGGCGCTCGACCGGATGCTCGCCCTGCCCGGCAAGACCCACAAGGACTGACGCGGATGCGGCCACCGCTCGACCGCATCGCCGTCATCTCCGACGTCCACGGCAACGTCACGGCCCTGGAGGCCGTGCTGGCCGACATCGAGGCGCGCGGCATCACGCGCGTCCTCAACCTCGGCGACGTCGTCGGCAAGGGGCCGCGCGGTTCCGAGGCGATCAAGCGCTCGCGCGAGGCGTGCGAGGTCACGGTCCGCGGCAACTGGGACTCGCTCATCGGCGACTGGGAGGGCTTCGTGGGCCGCGGCGACGTCCCGCGGTTCGAGGCCGGCCAGTGGACCCGTGACGAGCTCACCGACGAGGACGCCGCGTGGCTGTCGGGCCTACCCAACGCCTACGACCTCGTCATGAGCGGCAAGCGGATCCGCCTCTTCCACGCGTCGCAGACGAGCGAGTTCGTGCGGGTGCGCTGGGAGCACACGCAGGAGGAGTTCCGCGGCATGTTTACCAACACCGACTTCACCGGGCCCTGGGCGCCCACCCAGCCCGGGCACGCATCGGAGGCGTGGGCGGAGGGGACGACGCCCGACGTCGTCGGCTACGGCGACATCCACGGCACCTACCTCGAGGTCGACGAGGGCCTCCAGCTGTTCAACGCGGGCGCCGTCGGCAACCATCTGGACGACCCCACCGCGCCCTACTGCATCCTCGAGGGCATCGCGGACTCCCCTGCGCCCCAACCGTTCTCGATCCAGTTCGTGCGGGTGCCGTACGACATCGAGGCCGAGGTCGCCGCCGCCCGCGAGCTGGGCATGCCCAGCGCCGAGGCGTACGCCCTCGAGCTGCACGAGGGCATCTACCGGGGCCGCGGCTCCGACTCCTGACACCAGCGTCGGGAGACCTCCTGGGCGGGCGAGCCGGACACCCGTCGACGCCGTCGCTCTCGGTCCTCGACATGCGACGGCCGGCGCCACCCTCTACGGTCGGCGGGCCACACCGGACGACGAAACGGAGCACGCAGGTGAGCACCGAGACCGACCGCACCACCACGGGGAGCCCGTCCCCTCCGGCCGGGGGCGCTGACGCCGCCGACCCCCAGCTCTCCACGGGGCTGAAGAACCGCCACCTGACGATGATCTCGATCGCCGGCGTCATCGGGGCGGGCCTCTTCGTCGGGTCGGCCACGGCCATCGGCGACGCGGGTCCCGCCGTGCTGCTGGCCTACCTCGCGGCGGGGACGCTGGTCGTGCTCGTCATGCGGATGCTCGGCGAGATGGCCACGGCCAACCCCGACACCGGCTCGTTCTCCACCTACGCCGACCGAGCCCTCGGCCGCTGGGCCGGCTTCTCGGTGGGCTGGCTCTACTGGTGGTTCTGGGTCCTCGTCATCCCGTGGGAGTCGATCGTCGCGGGGCAGATCGCCCACGGGTTCTTCCCGGGCGTACCCGAGTGGGCGTTCTCGGCCGGCATCCTGCTCGTCCTCGTCGCGACGAACCTCGTGTCCGTCGCCAGCTACGGCGAGTTCGAGTTCTGGTTCGCGCTCGTCAAGGTCGTCGCGATCGCGGCGTTCATCGTCGTGGGCGTGCTCGCCATCGCCGGCGTCCTGCCCGGCGACGGCGCGTCGGGGCTGACCCAGCTGACCGCGCACGGCTTCGCGCCCAACGGCTGGAACGCCGTCGTCACGGCGATCGCCATCACGATGTTCTCCTTCATGGGCACCGAGATCGTCACCATCGCGGCCTCGGAGTCCGGCGACCCGGTGCGCGGCATCCACCGGGCGACCAACTCGGTGATCTGGCGCATCGGCACCTTCTACCTCGCCTCGATCTTCATCGTCGTCGCCCTCGTGCCGTTCCCGGTCTTCGCCGCCGGGAAGGGCTCCGGCGGCCACGAGATCGGCACGTACGGCGAGGCCCTGACCGCCATGGGGATGGCGCCCGACACCGCCTACACGATCGTCAACGTCATCGTCCTCACGGCGGTCTCCAGCTGTCTCAACTCGGCGCTCTACACCGCCTCGCGGATGGTCTACTCGCTGGCCGTCCGGGGCGACGCGCCGGCGTCGTGGGCGCGCACGAGCCGCACCCGTGTGCCCGTCCGGGCCGTGCTGGCCTCCACGGCGGTCGCGGTGCTCTGCCTCGTGCTCCACTACGGCGCGTCGGGCACCGGGCTGTTCGACTTCCTCCTGCTGACCTCGGGCGGCATCGCCCTCGTCATCTACCTCGTCATCGCGGCGTCGCAGCTCGTGCAGCGCCGCCGGGCCGACGCGCGCGGCGAACGCGCCCCGGTGCGGATGTGGGCCTTCCCGGTGCTGACGTGGGCCACCATCGCGTTCATCGTCGTCGTCATGGCGGTCATGGCGTTCGGGCCCTCCAGCCTCGAGCTGTACTGGACGCTCGCACTCAGTGCCGTCACCGTCGTCGCGGGGGTCATCGTCCAGCGACGCCACCACGGCCGGCTCGGCCGTCTCGACGCCGACGACGAGCCCGCCCGCGCGCACTGACGTCGGGACCGCGAAGGGGCGGGCGCCGTCGGCGCCCGCCCCTTCGTCCCGGCTCTCCGTCCCGGGCCTCTGTCCCTGCCCGCGACGGCGGCTCGGACTCAGCGCGGCATCGCGCCGAGGCGGGCCAGCAGGAGCGCCTCCGCCTCGCAGACGCGCGCGAACTCCTCCAGGTGCAGCGACTCGTTGGCGCCGTGGGCGCGGGTGTCCGGGTCCTCGACGCCGGTCACGAGGATCGCGGCGTCGGGGAAGCGCGCGGCGAAGTCGGAGATGAAGGGGATGGACCCGCCGACGCCCATGTCGACGGGATCGACGCCCCACGCGTCGGAGAAGGCGGCGCGGGCCTGGTCGTACACCGGCCCCTCGGCGTCGGCGGCGAAGCCGGAGCCGTGCTCCTCGAGCTCGACGGTGACCTTCGCACCCCAGGGCGCGTGCTCGAGCAGGTGCCGCTTCAACAGCTCGAACGCAGCGAGCGGCTCCTGCGTCGGGGCCAGGCGCATCGACACCTTGGCCGAGGCGCGCGCCGCCAGCGTGTTGGACGCCTTGTCGACCGAGGTGACGTCCATGCCGATGGTCGTGATCGACGGCTTGTTCCACAGCCGCGTCAGGATCGAGCCGGTGCCGATGAGGTCGACGCCGTCGAGCAGGCCGGACTCCTCGCGGAAGCGCGCCTCGTCGTAGTCGAGCTCGGCGGCCGTGCCCTCGTCGAGCCCCTGGACGGCGACGCTGCCCGCGTCGTCGTGGAGGGTCGCCAGCAGGCGGATGAGCGCGGTGACGGCGTCCGGTGCGGCGCCTCCGAACATGCCCGAGTGGACCGAGTGGTCGAGCGTCTCGACGCGGACGACGGCCCGGACGCCACCGCGCAGCGTCGTCGTCAGCGCGGGCTCGCCGATCGCCCAGTTGCCGGAGTCGGCGATGACGATGGCGTCGGCGGCCAGGCGGTGGCCGTGCTTCTCGAGGATCGTCGGCAGCGAAGCGGAGCCGTACTCCTCCTCGCCCTCGACGAACACGGTGACGCCGACCGGCAGGTTGCCGGCGTGGGCCCGCAGGGCGGCGACGTGCGCCATGACCCCAGCCTTGTCGTCGGCTGCGCCGCGGCCGTAGAGGCGGCCGTCGCGCTCGGTGGGCTCGAAGGGCGGGGTGTCCCAGTCGGCGTCGTCACCCGGGGGCTGCACGTCGTGGTGGGCGTAGAGCGTCACCGTGGGCGCGCCCTCCGGGCCGTCGAGGTGGCCGATGACGGCCGGGCGGCCGCCCTCGACGACGACCTCGACCTCGAGGCCCTCGCGGCGCAGCAGCTCGGCGACGGCCTCCGCGCTGCGGGCGACGTGGCTCTGGTCGAAGCTCGTCGCGGAGACGCTCGGGATCCTGACAAGGTCCTCGAGGTCGGCCCGCACCTGCGGCATGAGCCGGGCCACGCGGTCGCGGATGGCGCTGATCTGGTCCTGGGAGAGCACGTCGTCGGTCACAGCCCGACCCTATCGACCGCTGGGCCCCGTTTCGTCCCGCCCGGGGGCCTGGCGCGGGCGGCCGCCGCGGCGGGCAGGTCGAGCGGGCCGGACGCGCGTCGGTTAGGTTCTGGCGCCGTGGGAACGAACGCCTTCACGCCGGGACAGGACCCGTGGCTGCACCGGCTGGGCAA
>JAEXXY010000083.1 GCA_023451855.1 Actinomycetes bacterium | reverse complement strand
GGCCCGGGCCGAGCAGTACGCGCGCCTCGCGGGCACGGCCCTCGGCCCCGTGCTCGGGATCGCGGAGGGCGGCGCAGCGCCCCTGTCGGGGCGGCGGATGAAGCTCGCGGCGATGGCGGCCGACTCGGCGGGGGCCATGCCCGTCGAGGGTGGCGACCTCGAGATCGGGGCGTCCGTGACCGTGACCTGGGAGCTCGCGGCCGCGGCGTCGGAACAGACGTCGGAATAGTTGCGAGCCCTCGTTCGTTGGAGGCGACATGGCAACAACTGACCTGACCGCCGAGACCTTCGAGAAGACCGTGCTCGACCACGACATCGTGCTCGTCGACTTCTGGGCGTCGTGGTGCGGCCCGTGCCGCCAGTTCGCCCCCGTGTACGACGCCGCGTCGCAGACCGGCGACAACGAGGGCATCGTCTTCGGCAAGGTCGACACCGAGGCCGAGCAGGCGCTCGCGTCGGCCGCGAACATCACCTCGATCCCGACGCTCATGGCCTTCAAGGAGGGCGTGCTCGTCTTCGCCCAGCCGGGCGCGCTGCCGCAGTCCGCACTCCAGGACGTCATCGAGCAGGTCAAGGCCCTCGACATGGCGCCGATCAAGGCCCAGCTCGCCGAGCAGGGCGCGGGCCAGGGCGGCGCCGACGACGCGTCCTGACGCGTCACCAGGCGTCACTGCCCCGAACGCGCGAAAGGCGCCCCGGTCCACGACCGGGGCGCCTTTCGCATCCTGTGAGCGACAGCGTGACGTGGCCACCACGGGTGGTGGAGGTGGCGGGAATTGAACCCGCGTCCGATGACGAGAGACCAGGGCTTCTCCGGGCGCAGTGCGCTGTGGATTTTCTCGGCCTCAGGGCTCGCGCGCACACGTCCCCTGACAGGCCCAGTCGAGAAGGAGTCCCGCGCAGCCCCCCGACATGACTGCGCAGCAAGTTCCCTAGCTGACGCCAGGCACTGAGTCGGGAACTACCTCAGGCTGACGGACTTCGAGGCTCGCTCAGGCGGCGAGGGCGAAGTCGGTGCGCTTGGAATTGGCACCTATTGGTTTGCAAGGAGCGTTGACGAGATGACCTTGCATCCTCGGCCCGCTTCCCCTGGTGTGTCGACCACCGTCGAAACCGATCACCCCCATGGGGATGACCACGTCACGCTGTTCACTTGTCAACCTCCCGCTCGCGCGGGAGTCCACAGTATGCATGAGGAACGTCCGGGGCGGCCAACACATTCCCCGCAGGTTCACGCGGGCCTGTCCGACCCCCTAGGCTGCGGGCCAGACCCGTGAAGCGCCGGCCGGGTCCGACACGACCGGAGGAGGCCCGATGCCGCGTGAGACCCTGCGCGAGGCTCCGACGGCCCGCCGGCTGCCGGCCCACGCTTCCGGTGGCCCGGGCTCCGCGCACCGGCAGGTGACCGCCCCGTTCGCCGGCATCGTGGTACCCGCCGTGCGCGTCGGCGACGACGTCAGCCCGGGTCAGGTGGTGGCGACCATCGAGGCGATCAAGATGGAGGCTGCGATCACGAGCCCGTGGGCCGGCACGGTCGCCCGCATCGTCGTGTCGGCACACCAGTCCGTCGAGGGCGGCGACGTCATCGCCGAGCTGCGCTGAGCAAGCGTACGAGCCGCAGCGCGTCCTCGACCGAACCCGTGACGTCAGGCACCGGGAACAGCGTGCCCCGCACGACCCGGTCGCGGTCGACGACGAACGTCAGGCGGCGCAGGCGCGTCGTGCCCCCGGCGCGAAAGGTCGGCAGCCGCAGGGCGGTGGTCAGCTCGAGGTCGGCGTCGGACAGCAGGGGGAAGGAGATCCGGTTGCGCGCCGCGAACTCGGTCTGCTCGCCGGCCCTCTGCGTGGAGACCCCGACGACCGCGGCCCCGGCGTCGGCGAACTCCCCCAGCCGGTCGCGGTACGTGCACGACTCGAGGGTGCAGCCGACGCCTCCGGGCACCTCGTCGGCGCCGGGGAAGCCGGTGCCCGGGTAGCAGTACACGACGGTGAACGGCGCGTCGGCGCCCACCGGGTCGAGCCCGGCCAGGCGCGGCACGGAGCGTCCGACGAGCTCGGCGACGCGCGCTGCCTCGGTGGAGTCGTCGGTCGCGAGGGCGCTGGGACGCCCGTCGCCCAGCAGCCACGTGTCGCCGAAGTCCTGCAGCGCGACGAGCACGGGGAGCGCGCCGCGGCCGCGCGGCGTCAGGACGTAGTCGTGGCGCGGCGGGTGGTCGCTGTACCGGCGCCGATCGAGCAGCCCGTCGTCGACGAGCGCCTCGAGTCGCTGGGCCAGCACCTTGCGCGAGATCCCGGTCTCCTGGACGAGCTGGTCGAAGCGCGTTCGGCCGCCGGCGACGTCGCGCAGCACGAGGAGGGTCCACGGGTCGCCGAGGACGCCGACGGCCTGTGCGATGCCACACGGGTCGTCGGGCTCGGGTCGTCGCGTGGTCACGACTCCATGATAGTCAGTTTCCAAACGATACTGACTGTGGTCTGATGGGCGCCGTGACCGCGCCCGCACCGCTTCGCTCTCTCCCCCGCGTCGTCTGGGTCCTCGCCGCCGGTCGTTTCGTCAGCTCGGCGAGCAGCTTCCTCATGCTCTTCCTCGTCCTCTACCTCACGGGTCCTCGGGGCCTGGCCGTCGTGCCCGCAGGCGTCATCGCCGGCAGCAACGGCGTCGGCGCCCTCCTCGGCAACCTGACCGGTGGACGCTTCGGCGACCGGTACGGCCACCGACGCGCCCTGCTCGTGGCCGCGAGTGCGGTCGGCATCCTCACCGCGACGATCCCGTGGCAGCCGGTGCCGCTGCTCGCCGTCACCATGCCGCTCACCGGCTACCTCGGCGCCGTCGCGTCGCTGAGCCAGGGAGCGCTGGCCGCCCTCGCGGTCCCCGCCGGCTCCCGCCGCCCCGCCGTCGCCGTGAGCCGGGCGGCCTCGAACGCGGGCTTCGTCGTGGCCCGCCGCTCGGCGCCCTCGTCGCCGCGTCCGGCTTCGACGTCCTCTTCGTCGTCGACGGCGTCCTCACCCTGGTGCTGCGGCACGTCACGTCGCGGATGCTCCCCGACGAGCCGCCCGTCACCCGCGCGCCGGACGCCCCGGCCGGGCTCTGGCGGGCCGTGCGCGCCGACCGGGCGCTCGTCGTCCTGCTCGCCGGCGCCGTCCTCGTCGACCTTGTGTACCGGCAGCTGTACTCGACGCTGCCGCTGCACCTGCGCGACGCCGGGCAGCCGCTCGGCCTCTACACCGGGCTCGTGGCCGTCGGGTCCGGGCTGATCCTGCTGCTCGAGATCCCCGTCGCGCTGTGGCTCCGGAACCGGGCCGCCGTGCCGATCATCGCCACCGGGTACGCCCTCGTGGCAGCGGGATTCGCGATCTTCGGCTGGCACGCCGTCGGCGTGGCGGCCGCCGCGGTCACCGGCATGGTCGTGCTCACCGCCGGCGAGATCCTCTACAAGACCACCGCGACCGCGCACGTTCTCGACGCGGCGCCCGACCACCTCGTGGGGCAGTACCAGGGGCTCTACACCGGTGCCGCCACCAGTGGCACGATGCTCGCCGCACCGATCGGCACCGCCGTGTACGCCAGCGCGCCCGCGCTGCTGTGGCCGGCCTGCGGGCTGGCGG
>JAEXXY010000080.1 GCA_023451855.1 Actinomycetes bacterium | reverse complement strand
ATGCTGGCGGGGCGCTCTGTCGTCGAGCACGCCCCGGACTCGCCGCTGCGGCACGCCGTGGCCGATCTCGCCTCGCACATCGCCCCGTGGACGGCCCCAGGGCAGCGGGCAGGCGGGCGTCGACGTCGCTCCGGCCGATCCGGTCGCGGCCGCCGCGAGGTCGTCAGGGCGTGAAGAGGATCGTCAGCCCGGCGAGGGTGTAGACGATCATGACGACCATGAGCGGCACCTGCCCGATGACGGCGGCGCGCCGTGGCAGCACGGTGATGGCCCGCTCGTGGGCCGCCAGGACGCCGAGCAGGTGTCCGACGACGATGCTGACCGCCTGGACGGTGGCCACGAATGTCGGCTGGATCAGCGCGTCGTTCGGCACGAGGTGGGCCGTGCCGAGCAGGTCGGCGCCGGTACCGAGGGGGTCGGTGAGCAGCACCCACGCGTACTGCCCCTGGTAGACGAGCAGCGACCAGTAGTGCGCGACGACGTACCCGCCGGCGATGGGGATGAGGGAGGGTGCGATGTCGCTGACGAACGTGAACGAGCGGGCGAACGGCTCTCCGGCGAGGCGCACCGAGACGGCCGACGCGAGCCAGATCGTGCCGGCCACGAGCAGGAAGAAGGCGACGAGCGTGCCGGTCTTGAGCAGGGCCGAGGGCAGCGGCGAGCTCTGGACGAACGTCGACCAGGACAGGTTGGCCGAGAAGCCGTCGTAGGCGGTGCTGCCGAGCATGACGGAGACCGTCGCGACGAGCCCCCGACGGCCGCGCAGCGTGTTGACGCCGTGCAGGGGGGTCCGGACCACCCATCGGCCGTCGGGGCGGCGACCGAGCGGGGACAGCAGGCCGAGCAGGCGCGACCAGGCCTCGAAGGGGTCGGCCTCGTCGAACCACGCACGCCCGAAGACGGCCGAGCCGAGCAGCGTCACGGCGACGTAGGCGCCGACGGCGAGGCGCAGGAAACCCAGCTCGGTGTTGTCGCTCGCGACGAGCTCCATCCACGTGAAGGCGCCGAGGCCGAACGCCGCCGGCCACAGCCCGGCGCGGTAGGCGGCCACGGAGGTGTCGGGGGAGACGCGTGCAAGGGCGAGCAGCCCGCGGTGCAGCAGGCGCAGCGGGTTGACGACGCGCCAGACCGGGCCGAGGAGCATCGAGGTGAAGGCGAGGCCGACCCAGAACCAGACGTAGACGACGTGCGGCACGGGGTTGCGGGCCGAGTCGGGTCCGGCGACGAGGGCGAGCAGGGTCCACAGCGTGGCCGCGCCGACGGCGACCCGCGCCCCAAGGCGCAGCCAGCGGGAGTCGAGGAGGCGGCCGAGGGCGTCCGGCAACGGCACGCCCTGGTCCTCGCGCAGCCGCGGCTCGCGCCACAGGACGCCGATGGCGACGAACGAGATGAGCAGCGCCGCTACCGCGGCGACGACGAGTGCGGTGAACGGCAGGGGGAGGTCGCCCCGGCTGCCGACGCCGTGCGCGGGAGCCACTGCGGGTACGAGGGAGGGCGCGAGGGTGCTCACGGCGCGTCGTCCGGTGCGGTCAGCGGACCGCGACCGTGAGCAGCGTCAGCTCCGGGTCGTGCGTCTCCACCGGGTAGAGCCCGGCGTCCTTGGCGGTGAGGCGCAGTGTCGTGGGCTGGCCGGCCTTGAGCTGGGCCTCCTGCTCGAAGCCGTGCGCGTGCAGCTCGTCGTCGTGGTCGCTCGTGACGACGAGCTCGAGCGTCGACCCGACCGGCAGGTCGACCTGGGCCGGGGCGGGCGTCACCGTCGTGCCCGTGACGGTGACCTCGAGACGCTTGACCGTGCCCGTGCCGCTGACGCTCGCGGCGGGAGTACCGGTGCCGGGGTCCGAGCTGCTGCACCCGGCGGCCCCGACCATGGCGAGGACGCAGACGACGGGCGACAGGGCACGGATCACACGCATGGCCACGATCCTAGATGTGGGGGGTCTGGCAGAGTGTGAGCATGTCCGACCGCCTGACCTCGCTCGACGCGTCGTTCCTCTACCTCGAGGAGACGACGACCGCGATGCACGTCGGGTCGGTCATGGTCTTCGAGCCGCCGCGTGAGGGCTTCGACTACGACCAGCTCGTCGGCATCATCGGCAGCCGTATCGGCGCGATCCCGCGGTTCCGGCAGAAGGTCCGCGACGTGCCCGGCCGCATCGCCAACCCGGTCTGGGTCGACGACGAGTCGTTCGACATGAGCTACCACGTGCGCCGCGCCGCCCTGCCGCGACCCGGTACGGACCGCCAGCTGCAGGACTTCGTCGCCCGGGTCCAGCCGCGCCGCCTCGACCGCACGCGTCCTCTCTGGGAGGTCTACCTCGTCGAGGGGCTCTCGGGCGGGCGCTTCGCCATCGTCACGAAGACCCACCAGGCGCTCATCGACGGCGTCAACGCCCTCGACATCGCCCACGTCATCGTCGACGCCGTCAAGGGCGAGGACCTCGAGGCCGACCCGGTGCCGTGGGACCCGCAGCGCTCGCCGTCGTCGGTCGAGCTCGTCACCGAGGCGGTCGTCGACGTCGTGCGTCGCCCGCGGCAGGTGGTCGACCTCGTGCGCGGCGGCGTCAACGACGCACTCAACGTCGCGGTCCGCGCGGCCGAGTCGGCGGGGCACCTGCTCTCGACCGTGGCGCGCACGGCAGCCCGGCCGGCGCCCGACTCGCCGCTCAACGCCGAGGTCGGCTCGGCCCGGCGATGGGTCATGATCGCGACCGACCTCGAGGACTACCGGCGGGTGCGTGCCTGCCTCGCCCGCGGTGCGTACGCCGAGGACGTCACGATCAACGACGTCGTCCTGGCGACGATCGCCGGTGGGTTCCGCACGTGGCTGCTCGGTCGTGGCGAGCCCGTGTCGGCGGCCACCAAGGTGCGCGCCATGGTGCCGGTCAGCATCTACGGCGACGACCCGGCCGGCATGTACGCCAACCAGGTCATGGCCTGTGTGGTCAACCTTCCGGTGGGTGAGCCGGGTGCCTCGATGCGGCTGCACCAGATCGCCTTCGCGATGCGCCAGCAGATGGAGGGCGGGCAGGCCGTCGGCGCCACGTCGCTGGCCAACCTGGCCGGGTTCGCGCCGCCGACCCTGCATGCCCTCGGGGCCCGGGTGGGCTCGGCGATGTCGCGGCGGCTCTACAACGTCATGATCACCAACGTGCCGGGGCCGCAGTCGCCGCTCTACGCGGGCGACGCGCGGATGCTGTCGACCTACCCGGTGACCCCGCTCGCCAGGGGCCAGGCCCTCTCGATCGGCATCACGTCCTACGACGGCGGGGTGTACTACGGCCTCAACGCCGACCGCGAGGCGATGCCCGACGTCGACGTGCTCGGTCAGTCGATCCTCGAGTCGCTCGAGGAGCTGCGCAGTGGGAGGGAATCCTGATGCCGGTCGTCCGCGTCTACGTGCCGCTGGGGCGTGACGGTCTCGAGGAGCTTGCCACCTCGGGGCGGCTGTCCGCCGGCCCCGGGACGCCGCGGGTCGCCTTCGCGGTGACCCGGGCCCTCGAGGAGTCGGCGCCGGGTCACGACGTCGAGGACCTCGAGTACGCCGCGTTCAGCGACGCCGTCGCCGCGGCCGGCGGGCTGCGCGTCGCACGTGCCGACCGCAGGGTCGTCGCCTCGGCGGACGCCGACGCCGACGCGGTCGTCGACCAGGTGTCGCCCCGCGAGGGGGCGCCGGTGTCACGGGTCGTGGTCACGGCACCGGTGGCGCTCTCGCGGGTCGCCTCGTTCCACGTCGACGACGAGGTGGCGGCGGGCCAGCCGGACGACGAGGCGGACGAGCTGCTCTGGTACGACGTCACCGAGCTCGACGACGTCCGCGGCTTCTTCGCCTGAGCCGCAAGGGGATCCGCGTGGACGAGCAGGTGGCGCTCTACGACGAGGAGGGCCGCGTCGCCGGTAGCGCGCCACGTTCGGTGATGCGCGCGCGCAACCTGCGCCACGCGGCGTCCTCGATCGTCGTGCGTGACCCCGCCGGACGCGTCTACCTGCACCGGAGGACGACCACGAAGGACGTCTACCCGGGGCTGCTCGACTTCGCCGCCGGCGGTGTGGTGCTCGCGGGCGAAGACCCCGACGACGGCGCGGTCCGTGAGGTGGAGGAGGAGCTCGGCGTGCACGGGGTGCCGCTCGAGAAGCTGGGCGAGGCCGACTACGCCGACGACGCGACGCGCTACCGGGCCTTCCGGTACACCGTGACGTGGGACGGGCCGGTGCGCTGGCAGCCGGAGGAGGTGTCGTGGGGCGAGTGGGTCGAGCTGGCCGACCTGGTGCGGATCCTCGACGACGAGCCGGGCACCGTCGTGCCGGACAGCATCGCGGTGTGGGGAGCGACGCTGCGGGAGTGGCTCGACCGCGCCCGCTGAGGCCTGCTTGACACTTGCCGTAACCGAACGATCGTGCTTTTATGGCGGCATGGGCAAAGGTGACTCCACGAAGCAGGCCGTCCTCGAGGAAGCGGCCGAGCTGGCCTCGCTCGTCGGCCTCGGTGGCCTGACGATCGGCACGCTCGCGGCCGCCACGAAGCTGAGCAAGAGCGGCCTGTACGCCCACTTCGCCTCCAAGGAGGCGCTGCAGGTCGAGGTGCTGCAGCACGCGCGGGAGCGGTTCACCGACGTCGTGCTGCGACCGGCCCTGGCCACGCCGCGGGGAGAGCCACGGCTGCGCGCCTTCTTCGAGGCGTGGCTCGCCTGGCAGTCCCGCGGCTACAGCGGTGGCTGCATCTTCGTCGACGCGGCAAGCGAGTTCGACGACCAGGAAGGGCCGGTGCGCGACGAGCTCGTCCGTGCCGAGCGCGACCGGCAGGAGTCCGTCGGCCTCATCGTCGGTACCGCCGTCGCGGAGGGGCACTTCCGCGACGACATCGACCCGGGGCAGTTCGCCTACGAGCTCGAGGGCATCGTCCTCGCGCACCACCAGGCGGTCCGACTGCTGCGCGACCCCCGCGCGCGGGAGCGGGCGCTGCGGGCGTTCGACCGGCTCGTCGACGCGTGCCGTCCGGTCGCGCGCACCGCCTGAGACCTCGGCCACGCCTCGTCCGTGCGAGGCCCCATCGGAAGGACTGTCATGACATCGGTTTCATCTCAGAAAAGCACGAACGGTCGGTCGGTTTCCACCGTCGCCCTTCGTGGGCTCAGTCTCGTCGCGCCGCCCGTGGCGGCGCGCCTCCTCGAGCGGGAATGGTTCCGCGTGCCGCCGTCCGCCCGTCGCGGGGCCGTCACTCCCCGGCCCGACGCGGCTCCCTCGGTCCGCGAGCTGCTCGGGTCGCCCTTCGAGGTGCGGGTCGACGGGCGTGCGGTGCGGGGGTGGTCGTGGGGCACCGGCCCCGTCGTCTACCTGCTCCACGGATGGGGCGGCACGCTCGAGCACCTCGTGCCGTTCGTCGGGCCGCTGCTCGACGCGGGGCTGCAGCCGGTGGCCCTCGACGGTCTGGGCCACGGCACCTCCGACGAGGGGCGGCACGGGCACGGCACGAGCGACGCCGTCGAGCTCGGGCGATCCCTCGATGCCGCGGCGGCGCGCTTCGGGCCCGCCCGCGCCGTCGTCGCCCACTCGATGGGCGGGCTGGCGG
>JAEXXY010000531.1 GCA_023451855.1 Actinomycetes bacterium | reverse complement strand
CGGCGTGCCCGCGCGGTCCAGCGCGAGCGCCACAGCCTGAGCCGGGAACCTCTTGGGCGCGCCTGACCTTTACCAGCCGATGCGAACGCTGCGCCTTGGCAGACGTCTCTCAGTATGCGTCTGCGGCGCCGGCGCCCATCGGTGACGCTCGACATTTTGCTTTGATGGTGCCCATGGAGAAGCTCACCCCCGACGCAGCACCCACCTCCGGCGGCGACCCCCTCCAGGACGGCAGCGCCACTCACGGGAGCGCAACGACGCACCCCGACCCTGGCCGGCCGGAAACCGGTGAGGCTCCCGTCGAGCATGAGCCGAGCGAGATCAGCTACGACGAGCAGTTCTACGCGGCCCGCCCGCGGGCGCTGCGTCCTCGGGCTCGGCTGCGCCAGCAGGGCGGGCCGACTGCTCGCGAGCGCGTCGGGGAGCCCGTCGGGACCAACCCGGCCTACGTCGACTGGCTCGTCGGCGAGTCGATGCTGCAGGACGCGAAGACGATCGCGGCCCAGTTCACCGGCCAGGGCAGCATGTGGCAGAACCCGTACGCGCGCCCGGCCGCCGTCACCGCCGTCGAGTCCGCGCCGGTGTGGTTCACCGCGTACCCGATCTCGATGATGACCAAGAACGGGTCCTCGTTCCTGGCGACACTGGCCGACCCGGACCTGTGGGAGGCGTTCGCTCGCATCGGGATCCGCGCCCTGCACACCGGGCCCGTGAAGCGCGCCGGCGGCTTGAGCGGGTGGGACCCGACCCCGAGCGTTGACGGGCACTTCGACCGGGTCAGCACCCACATCGACTCCGCGTTCGGCACCGAGGACGAGTTCCGCCGCATGTGCGAGGTCGCCACCGACCACGGCGGCGTCATCATCGACGACATCGTGCCCGGGCACACCGGCAAGGGCGCCGACTTCCGCCTCGCCGAATTGAACGTCGGCGACTACCCCGGCATCTACCACATGGTCGAGGTCCGCCCCGAGGACTGGCATCTGCTTCCCGACGTGCGTCCCGGACGCGACTCCGCCAACCTCGACATTGCCGCCGAGGACGCCCTCGAGCGCGCCGGGTACATCATCGGCCGGCTCCAGCGGGTCATCTTCCACCAGCCCGGCATCAAGGAGACGAACTGGTCCGCGACCCGAGAGGTCACCGGGCCCGACGGGGTGACCCGCCGCTGGGTGTACCTGCACTACTTCAAGGAGGGCCAGCCGTCGATCAACTGGCTCGACCCGTCCTTCGCCGGGATGCGCCTGGTCATCGGTGACGCGCTGCACTCCCTCGGTGACCTCGGCACCGGCGGCCTGCGCCTGGACGCCAACGGGTTCCTCGGCGTGGAGAAGTCCGCCGAGGGCATGCCGGCCTGGTCCGAAGGGCACCCGCTCTCGGAGGCGGCGAACCAGCTCATCGGGTCCATGGTGCGTAAGGTCGGCGGGTTCACCTTCCAGGAGCTGAACCTGTCCGTCGACGACATCCGCATCACCGCCGAGGCCGGCGCCGACCTGTCCTACGACTTCGTGAACCGGCCCGCCTACCACCACGCGCTCGCAACCGGGAACACTGAGTTCCTCTGGCTCACCCTCAACATCTCTCTGACCAGCGGGGTGCCGCCGATCTCGCTCGTGCACGCGCTGCAGAACCATGACGAGCTCACCTACGAGCTCGTCCACTTCGAGGCCGTCCACAAGGACGACTGCTTCCCCTACCAGGGCGTCGAGGTCACCGGCGCCGCGCTGGCCACGCACATCCGCGCCGAGCTGAGCAACGCGCTCACCGGCGAGGCCGCCCCGTACAACGCGGTCTTCACCACCAACGGGATCGCCTCGACGACCGCGAGCGTCATCGCGGCCGCGCTCGGGCACCGGGACCTGGCCAAGCTCACCGACGCCGACATTGAGGACATCCGGCAGGCGCACCTGCTTCTGGCGATGTTCAACGCGCTGCAGCCGGGCGTGTTCGCCCTGTCCGGGTGGGACCTGACCGGCATGCTGCCGGTGGACCGGGCCGAGATCGGGCACCTGCTCGCCACTGGTGACACCCGCTGGCTGCACCGCGGCGCGTACGACCTGATGGGCTGGCAGCCGGACGCGGACACGTCCAGCTCCGGGATGCCGCGCGGGCTGGCCCTCTACGGGAGCCTGCCCGAGCAGCTGGCCAACCCGGCTTCGTTCGCCTCACGCCTCGCGGCGATGCTCGCTGTTCGGGAGGCCTCCGGGATCGCGACCGCGACCCAGGTCGACGTTCCCGCAGTGAGCCACCCGGGCCTGCTCGTTATGGTTCACGACGGTGCCCGGGACCCGGACGCGCCGCACACGGCGGTGGCCAAGCAGGCGACCGTGCTCAACTTCGCCCGCGAGCACGTGAGCGCCCGCCTCAGCAGCGAACACATTGAGCCCGGCTGGACAGCCCGGGACGCCCTGACCGGTGATGACCTCGGGGCGGTCGATGACCTGCGCTCCCTCACGGTGGAGATGCCCGGTCACAATGGTCGGTTCATCCTCTTCACGACGAACTGAAAGGCGCCGAACGCCCGGCCGGGCTCTGTAGGAACCCGCAGCAGGCGCAGCGCTGGCAGCGCCGGTGTCCGGCCGTCCCGCCCACGGCCCGTGCCGGAGCGCGAATCACCCCGCAGGCAACTGCTCGGCTGGCATGATGGCCCGCGTCCGCCCGGACCAACCAGACCAACCGGACGAACCCGAAGAACACGAAGAACCCCGGGTGTCGGCTCGTCCACGAGGCCCGGCAGGACGCTGGCCGGGCCCGGCCGGCATCGAGCTCGCGCACGGAACACCACAGACGGGGGAGCCCGATGGGGCAGCAGTTCACCGGCATGGACGGCACCATCACCGTGACCGAGGACGGCGCGCTCGTCCTGGAGTTCGGCGGCATGTTCGCCCACCCGGACAAGAAGGCGGTCAGCCCGGTGCGTGTCCCCCTCAGCGAGATTACCGGGGCCGAGCTCATCCCGCGCCGCGGCCTGACGGCCACCCACCTGCGCATCCACCGCGACCGCACCACATCGCTGGCCGGCTACAAGCCCAAGCAGGACCCGCACACCCTGATGCTCGACAAGGCCAAGGACATCGAGGCCATCCGCCCCCTGCTCGACTGGCTGACCGGGCGCACCCCGACCCTGACCGGGCCGATGGAACGCACCGGCAGCGGGGAACGCCGCGACGTCGACGCCGCCCGAGCCGCGATGGTCAACAAGTTCGGCACCCGCCGCGAGCTGCGCAACCTCGAGGAGCGCCTGCTGCCCGGGGAAGTTCTCCAGCACATCGCCGGTGGCCGCTACGGCGGCAAGAAGGGCCTGCTCGCCCTGACCGACCAGCGGGTGCTCTTCCTCACCGACGGCGTCCTCAACCGGGGCACCCAGGAGTACCCGGTCGGCAGCATCTCCGGTGTGCACCTCAAGAGCGGCCTGCTCACGTCCACGCTCGAGCTCGTCGCCTCCGGCGCCCGCGTCACGGTCGACCAGATGCAGAAGCTCGACGCCGAGCCCCTGACCAACCGGCTACGCCAGCGGATCTCCGGCGTTCCGCTTCCCGCCACCGGCACATACGTCCCTGCGGCTGGCCTCGCCCACCGCACCGGGCAGGCCACCCCGCCGCCGCAGGTGTCGTCGGTGTCCAGCGGTGTCGGCCTGGACAAGATGGACGATGTCGTGACACAGGCGCTGACGCGTCTGGCCGACCTGCGCGACCGGGGCGCGCTCACCGATGAGGAGTTTGCAGCCCAGAAGGCGCGCCTGCTCAGCACCTGACCACTGTTGACGCCCAGCGCCCCTCGCAGGGCCGCGCCCTTCCTCCTGCTGATGACAGCGTCGTTAGCGGCACACATGGCGAATCTCTGAGGCCGCGCCCCGCCTAGCGTGGGAAGCACCGCCAGCGAAGACGTGGGTCGGGGCGACGTGCTCGAACACAAGCCCTCCAGCACCTGCATCAAGGGTGACTGCTTGGTGTGGCCGGCGCCCTCGAGGCCCGGTCGAGGTCCGGGCCGGCTCGGTTAGGCCCCGGCGCCCTCGATGGCCTCGTGGTTGAGCGCGGTGGCGTCGGTGTCGTCGGCTGCCTCGTCGACGTCGGGGATGTCCCCGGACATCTTCGGCGCGGGCGGGGTCCATGCTCGCAGCCCTTGGACGACGTCGCCGTAGAATGCCTCGAGGGTGGTCTCGACCGAGGTGATGAACGCGCCGCGGCCGGTGCCCCGCTTCGTCCCGAGGGGCGCGGTGAGCACGACCCGGAACGTGCGGATCTCGGCGCCGCCGTCGGGCACGAGCTCGGACGGGGTCACGCGGACGTCCTTGAGCAGCTCGGCGGTCGTCTCGCTCTTGCGGGCGACGGCGCATTCGATGCGCAGGGTCTCCGGGGCGTCCTTGAGCTGACGCAGCAGCCAGTTCACCCGGGTGAGCGGGCGGCCGTCGCGGGGCGCGTCGAGCTCGACGGACACCTCGACCTGGCTGGTGCGCAGGTCGGCGACGACGGTGATCGGGCCGACCGCGTCGGGCACCTTGATCGCAGCGGTCAGCTGCCCGGCACCGGTCAGCTGCGCGAGCGTGGCCGCGACTCGGGCGGCGGGGTCGGCGGCGAGGCGGCGGGTCAGGAGTGGGCGGACCTCGACGCCGAGGGATCCGGTCAGGCGCATGCACAGGTGGCGGACGAGCCTGTCCCAGGACGCGCCGACCTCCAGGGCCCGCTTGTCGGTGCCCCGCAGCGTGCCGGCGGCGACCGCTTCCCGGACGGGCACCCAGGCCGCGCCCATGTCGGTAAAGCCGCCGGCGCCGGAGCGGGGGTGCTCGAGGTAGCGCAGCAGCTCGGTGAGCATCCACGCCTGCGCGGGGTCATCGACGCCGCGGTGTTGCGACTGCATCCGCGCCTCGTGCATGACCTCGGCCCAGGACAGGTGGTATAGGCTGACCTTGCGCAGCTTGCGCTTGTCGACGGTGACCGGGTGCTCGCCGGCGCTGGGAGCGATGTCGTTGCTGAGGGTGAGGACCGCGTCGAAGCCTTGGGCCTTGGCGACGTCGAGGTAGGCCTCGACCTGCGCCTGGCGCAGTTGGCCGCTGCCGGTCTTCGTCTCGACCAGGCACGTCCAGGTGCGAGCGCCGCGCGCGACTCGGATGACCGCGTCCGGGTAGACCGTCCGCTCCCCCAGCTTGAACGCGACCTCGATGAACGTCTCGAGGGTCCCGGCTGGGGCGCCGAGCCGAGCGGTGAATGCGCGCCCGAATGGGCGCACGGCCATGACGATCGCCATGAGCGCGGACGTGGCCCGCTTCTCCTGCTCGTCGGAGGTCCCAACCCCGGCGATGGAGAACAGGCGCGCAGCTTGCCACGTGTCGTCCAGTGCGAGGGCCAGGGCCGGCACGACCGCTTGTGTCACCTTCTTCTTGCGGGTGGTGATGCTCCGGCGCCGCGGTGCCGCCGAACCCGACACTGCCGGAGAGGCGGGGCGGGGTGCTGCGCCGGGTGCCGTCGACGCGTCTGCCGCGGTCGGTACAGGCCGCAGCGGGACCGCCTGCGCTCGCTCGTCCCGCTCGGCATCGGCCCGCGGGGCGTCGGTGGCGTCCTCGTCAGCTTCGCGGGCCTCGTAGAGGTGGCCGTCCTCATCGGCGATTTCGAAGTCGTCCTCCGCCAGGAACTCGCCCAGGGCTGCGTCGCTTGCGGTCTCGAGCGCGTCATCGCCCTCCTCGCTATCGTCGGCGGAGTCATCGATGGTGATGCCGAAGTCGGTGGCGAGGCCGGCGAGACCGGAGTCGTAGCCTTGCCCGACCGCGCGCAACTTCCACGCGCCGCCTCGCTGGTAGACCTCACCGAAAACGAACGCGGTCTCAGTGGACGCGTCCTGGATGGGGAACGTCGCGACCGGGACTCCCTCGGCATTCGCGAGGGTCAGGGCCAGACCGGTGAGGGCGCCGAACCCAGACCGGGGGCCGCCGTCCAGGCTGGCAGCAATGACAACGCGGGTGACCTCCGGGTCCAGGACAGCGATGTCGAGGTCGACCCGGTCGGTGCACTGCTCGTCGCCGTACGCCTTGCCCACGTGGCGGACGCTGCCGTCGGCCGCGGCCGGCTGGTTGTAGAAGATGAGGTCGTCGTCGCTGCGGACGCGGCCAGCGTCGGTGACCAGCAACGCGGAGATGTCGGCGTCGAGGGTCGCGCCGTCGGGCGGCGTGTCCCAGGACAGGACAGCCTGCAGGCGGCCCGGGACGGTGCTGTCCGTGCCGGGCTCAAGTGGGATGTTCGACCCCTTCGCCATCTCGACGACGCTGCTCATCGCGCTGCCCCCTGTGCTGTCGTGCCCGCGGTCGCAACCGCCGTGGTGCTGCTGGTGCTGATGTCGGGCACACAGTACAACTCGGACCCGACGGGCATCCCGGGTCGCCGGGGGCCAACTCCGGCCGAAAGTGTCGCCTACGACGGCGTCCACCGGGCGGTTTCGTTACGAGCGAGCGCCCAGCGTCAGAAAGGGCAATCAGACCGCCCTCGCGTGATCGGCCGTTGTCCCGGGCTGGGCATACGGTCTGCGCATGAGCACGAAATGAGTCCAACGCCGGCGCGGGCCGCGTCCGCCCAGCGACGGAGTCCCCCCTCGCGCACCCCCGTGCACCCCGCGCAACGAGGCGCCATGTGGCGTGTTGTCGTGGCGCGGAGGCGTCGGAGACCGCAACGAGCGACCACGTGGCCGGTTGCTGCGGGTCCCGGTGGGGCCGGGACGAAAGGTGACGCTTCGGACGACTGAAGGCCGCACGTGCGGGGTATGTTGACCCGGTCGCTGGACGGGGGTCGGCGGCTTGTCCGGTCACGAACGTGAATTTCTCAAGCACCTGTCCGAGTCACCTACCATGACGTGGACGAAGGCTCCCTGAGATGTCGAACGACGTGCACCTTCCGTCCGAAAGGCCCGGGTGCCAACCCCATGAACCGTCTCCACGAAGGCTTCGTCCTCGGCGACCGCTACCGCCTCGAGCGGCGCATCGCCTCCGGCGGCATGGCCGACGTCTGGGCCGGGTCGGATGACGTCCTCAAGCGCCAGGTCGCCGTCAAGATCATGCGGCCCGACGCCGACCACGAGCGCCTCTTCGCCCTCCGGTTCCGTGACGAGGCCGTCAACTCGGCCGCCCTCATGCACACGAACATCGCCACGGTCTTCGACTACGGCGAGGCCGACGGCCTGGCCTACCTCGTCATGGAGCTCGTCGACGGCGAGCCGCTGTCGAAGATCCTCGCCGAGCGCGCCCCGCTGGATCCGAGCGAGGTGCGCTCGATCCTCGGCCAGGCCGCGCTCGCCCTCGGCGTCGCCCACGAGGCGCGCGTCGTGCACCGCGACGTCAAGCCGGCCAACATCCTCGTGCGCCCCGACGGCGTCGTGAAGCTGACCGACTTCGGCATCGCCCGCGCCCTCGACGCGTCGGGCCACACCCAGCACGGCGAGATGCTCGGCACGCCGAACTACATCAGCCCCGAGCAGGCGCTCGGCCACGCTGCCACGGGGTCCAGCGACCTCTACGCCCTCGGCGTCGTCGGGCACGAGATGCTGGCCGGGCAGCGCCCCTTCGACCGCGGGACGCCGATCGCCACCGCGCTCTCGCACGTCAACGAGCCGCCGCCGCCACTGCCCGACTCCGTGCCGAAGGACCTGCGCGAGCTCATCGCCGACTGCCTCCAGAAGGACCCCGAGAAGCGGCCGACCAACGCCGCCGACTTCGCGATCCGTCTCGGCCTCGGCGACCAGGAGGTCGTCGGTCTGGCCCTGGGCCTCGCCCAGGCGATCACGGGGCAGGCCGTCGAGGACGAGCCGGAGCCGACCCAGGCGATGCCGCTGGACGTGCTCGACGAGACCGAGGCTGCGCGCTGACGCAGCGGGCCGCACTGGGCTGACGCTCCGGCCCCGGGAAACCTAGGCTGGCGGCATGGCGACGCTGCCGCTCTTCCCGCTCGGCACCGTGCTCCTGCCCGGGGCGCGGCTGCCGCTGCAGATCTTCGAGCCGCGCTACGTGGCGCTGCTGCGTGACCTGCTCGCTGGGCAGCAGGAACGTTCGCCGGTGTTCGGGGTCGTCGCGATCCGTGAGGGCTACGAGGTCGGCGACGACGGCGTGCGCGCCCTGCATCCCGTCGGGTGCGCGGCGTTGCTGACGCAGGCCGCGGCCCTGGAGAACGAGCGGTTCTTCGTCGTGTCCGAGGGAACCCGTCGCTTCCGCCTCGACGGCGTCGACGCCGAGGCCGGTACGCCGTACGCGACGGGCGAGGTGACGTGGCTCGAGGAGGTCGACGGCGACGCCGTGGCCGTCGCCGAGCTCGCCGCGCGGTTGCGGGCTGCGCTCGTCTCGTTCGCGACGACGGTAGGCGCGAGCGAGCTCGAGCTGGCCGAGGACGACCGGCTGCTGTCCTACTCGGTGCCGCAGACGGTGAGCCTCGACATCGGCGACCGCCAGCGGCTGCTCGAGTGCGTCGACACCGAGTCGCGGCTTCGGCTCGGGCTGCAGCTGGTGCGGCGTGAGAAGGAGTTCGCGGCCACGCTCGGGGCGGTGGCCAACCCGCCCTCCTCGCCGCCCAACCTCAACTGAGGCGCGTCGGGCACGCGTCAGGACAGGGCCCCCCACACCTCGACGCCGACCACCCAGGTGGCGACGCCGCACGCCGCGACGAACGTCAGG
>JAEXXY010000523.1 GCA_023451855.1 Actinomycetes bacterium | reverse complement strand
CCCTTGGGCCGCCCGAGGTGGGCGCACACGATGACGCGTGCGCCCGCCTCGGCCAGGCTGCGGATGGTCGGCGCCGACGCGCGGATGCGGCCGTCGTCGGTGATGGTCTCGCCGTCCAGCGGGACGTTGAGGTCCGAGCGGACGAGGACGCGCTTGCCGCGCAGGTCCCCGAGGTCCTGGATCGTCTTCACGCGGCGCCTCAGAGCGACGAGCCGACGAGCTTCACGAGGTCGACGAGGCGGTTGGAGTAGCCCCACTCGTTGTCGTACCAGCCGACGACCTTGACCTGGTTGCCGATGACCTTGGTGAGGCCGGCGTCGAAGATGCACGAGGCCGGGTCGGTCTCGATGTCCTTGGAGACGATCTCGTCCTCGGTGTAGACGAGGATGCCCTTGAGGGGGCCCTCGGCGGCGGCCTTGACCGCGGCGTTGACCTCCTCGACGGTGGTCTCGCGGCTCGCCTCGAACGTGAGGTCGGTGGCCGAGCCGGTGGGCACCGGCACGCGGAGGGCGTAGCCGTCGAGCTTGCCCTTGAGCTCGGGGAGCACGAGCGACACGGCCTTGGCGGCGCCGGTCGTGGTGGGGACGATGTTGAGGGCGGCGGCGCGGGCGCGACGGAGGTCCTTGTGCGGGGCGTCCTGCAGGTTCTGGTCCTGCGTGTAGGCGTGGATCGTCGTCATGAGGCCCCTGACGATGCCGAACTCGTCGTGGAGCGCCTTGGCCATCGGGGCGAGGCAGTTCGTCGTGCACGACGCGTTCGAGATGACGGTGTGCTTGTCGGCGTCGTACAGGCCGTCGTTGACGCCCATGACGATGGTGATGTCCTCGTTCTTGGCCGGGGCCGAGATGATGACCTTCTTCGCGCCGCCGGCGATGTGCGCCTTGGCCTTCTCGGCGTCGGTGAAGAAGCCGGTGGACTCCACGACGACGTCGGCTCCGACGCCGGCCCAGTCGATCGCGGAGGGGTCGCGCTCCTCGAAGACCCGGATGGCCTTGCCGTCGACGATGATCGAGGTGTCGTCGTAGGACACCTCACCCGGGAAGCGGCCGAGGATCGAGTCGTACTTGAGCAGGTGGGCGAGGGTCTTGTTGTCCATGAGGTCGTTCGTGGCGACGACCTCGATGTCGGCTCCGGACGCCACGATGGCGCGGAAGAAGTTGCGGCCGATGCGGCCAAAGCCGTTGATACCAACGCGAACGGTCACTGCTGTGCACCTCTTCGGTGAGACGGTGATGAGGGTGTGTCGGACGTCGTCAGACGACCTTCGTCAGACGGTGGGGCCGCGACGCTGCGACCTTGGTCACAGGCCACCCTAGTCGCTCCCCTCCCGGCCCGAACGGGCAGTCTCAGGGCTCGGTGAGCGCCCGCTCAGCGAGCCGGTCGGCCACCGGGTCAGCCACCGGTCAGCCCTCGAGCATGTCCGGCGTGAGGTTCGCGTCGGTGCCCGGGACCCCGAGCTCCTCGGCGCGCTTGTCCGCCATCGCGAGCAGGCGCCGGATGCGTCCGGCGACGGCGTCCTTGGTCATCGGCGGCTTCGCGAGCTGGCCGAGCTCCTCGAGGCTGGCCTGCTTGTGCTCGAGACGCAGGTGACCGGCCTCGCGCAGGTGCTCGGGCACGTCCTCGCCGAGCAGCTCCATGGCGCGCTCGACGCGGGCGCCGGCAGCCACCGCGGCCCGCGCGGACCGGCGCAGGTTGGCGTCGTCGAAGTTGGCGAGGCGGTTGGCCGTGGCACGCACCTCGCGGCGCATCCTGCGCTCCTCCCAGGCGAGGACGGCGTCGTGGGCACCGAGACGCGTCAGCATGGCGCCGATGGCGTCGCCGTCGCGGATGACGACCCGGTCGACGCCGCGCACCTCGCGGGCCTTGGCCTGGATGCCGAGTCGGCGGGCCGCGCCGACGAGGGCCAGGGCTGCCTCCGGCCCGGGGCACGTGACCTCGAGCGCGGACGAGCGACCCGGCTCGGTCAGGGAGCCGTGCGCGAGGAACGCCCCACGCCAGGCCGCCTCGGAGTCGCACGTGGCCGCGCTGACCACCTTCGGCGGCAGACCGCGGACGGGGCGGCCGCGCGAGTCGATGAGGCCGGTCTGGCGGGCGAGGGTGGCACCCTCCTCGACGACGCGCACGACGTAGCGCGAGCCGCGTCGCAGCCCACCGGCGGCGAGGACGAGGACGTCGCTCTTGTGCCCGTACACCTCGGCGATGTTGCGCCGCAGGCGTCGTGCCGCGTTGGCGGTGTCGAGCTCGGCCTCGACGACGATCTGGCCACCGATGATGTGCAGGCCGCCGGCGAAGCGCAGCATCGTCGACACCTCGGCCTTGCGACAGCAGGGCTTGGTCACCTCGAGGCGCGAGAGCTCGTCCTTCACCTTTGCTGTCATGGCCATGCGGCACATGATGCCATCCTGATCAAGCACCCTTCGCCCGAGTGGGGCTACCGGTGCGCCGCGAACCCGTCCGCATGCCGCGTGAGCGGTTCGTCACAGTTCGTCCCACCCGCTCCCGAGCGCCTCCGCGAGCCCCCGGGCACCCGCCTTCAGGGACCGGGACGCGTCAGGCGATGACGTCGCGCAGCGCGGCCGCGAGGCGCAGCGGGTCGTGGACGCCGGGGGCCCCGCGCGCCGACACCGGCGCGACGACGAGCTCGGCTCCGAGCTCGTCGGCAGCAGCCCGCAACGACGCCTCGTCGACGACGACGCTCGGGTCGGCGAGGACGACGTCGAGGCGCAGCTCGGGGGCGTTGGCGGCGAACGACGCGAGGTGGTCCTCGGCGCGGAAGTCGCGGGTCTCCCCCTTGTGCACCTCGAGGTTGAGGTTGAGCAGCCGCCGGGCCGGGGTGGCCACGAGGGCGTCGGCGAGGTCGGGCACGAGCAGGTGTGGCATGACGGAGGTGAACCACGACCCCGGCCCGAGGACGACCCAGTCAGCCTCGGCGACGGCTCCGAGCGCCTCGGTGCACGGCGCGGGGCAGACCGGCACGATCCCGATCGAGGACACGACGCCGGGCGAGGACGCGACCCGGTGCTGTCCGTGGACGGTGACGGTGTCCTCCGGCCGCTGGGGGTCGTGCCCGACGATCTCGGCGACGATCTCGAGCGGCTCGGCGGCCATCGGCAGCACCCGGCCCCGGGCGCCGAGCAGCCGGCCGACGAGGTCGAGGCCCTGGACGGTGGCGCCGAGAAGCTCCCAGATCGAGACGATCATGAGGTTGCCCAGGGCGTGGCCCTTGAGCTCGCCGGCGCCGGCGAACCGGTGCTGGAGGACGTCGCGCCACGTGTGGCCCCAGTCGCTGTCGTCACACAGCGCCGAGAGGGCCATCCGCAGGTCGCCGGGCGGCAGGACGTCGAACTCGCGGCGGAGCCGGCCGCTCGAGCCACCGTCGTCGGCGACGGTGACGACGGCCGTGACGTGGTCGGTGAGCAGGCGCAGGGCGCTCAGGGTCGCCGACAGGCCGTGGCCGCCGCCGAGGGCGACGATCCGGCGCTGCTGGGACGGGCCGAGCGCGACGCGGGGTGCCGGGACGGTCACGCGCGCGGCCTCACTCGCGTCCGAGGTCGCGGTGCACGACGAACGTGTCGACCCGGTCGCGGCCTCCGAGCCGGCCGCTCAGGGCCTCCGCCGTCGCGACCGACCGGTGCTTGCCCCCGGTGCAGCCGACGGCGACCGTGACGTACCGACGGCCCTCCCGGACGTAGCCCTCGATCATCGTGCCGAGCAGGTCGCTGGCACGGTCGACGAACTCCTCGGCGCCGGGCTGCTTCATGACGAACTCGGCGACCGGCTCGTCGCGGCCGGTCAGCGAGCGCAGCTCGGGCACCCAGTACGGGTTGGGCAGGAAGCGCATGTCGAAGACGACGTCGGCGTCGAGCGGCAGGCCGTACTTGAAGCCGAAGGACATGACGGCGATGCGCAGCTGCACCTTCCGGTCGCCGGCGAAGAGCGAGGACAGCTTGGCGCTCAGCTGGTGCACGTTGAGGCCCGAGCTGTCGATGACGACGTCGGCCGAGGACCGGAGGTCCTGGAGCAGCTCGCGCTCACGCTGGATGCCGTCGAGCAGCCGCCCGCTGCCCTGCAGCGGGTGCGGGCGCCGGACGCTCTCGAAGCGCCGGACGAGGGCCTCGTCGGTGGCGTCGAGGAACACGAGGCTCGGCCGCTCGCCCCGCTCGCGGGCGGCGGAGATGGCCTCGTCGAGGTGGCCGAACCAGCCACCGGCGCGGACGTCGACGACGACCGCGACCTGCTGGTGGGAGGCCTCGGGGTTGTTCGCGAGGGCGGCGTCGCGCAGCTCGGCGAGGTGGCCGAGCAGCTGCGGGGGCAGGTTGTCGACGACGAGCCACCCGAGGTCCTCGAGGACGTTGGCCGTCGTGCTGCGACCGGCACCGCTCATGCCGGTGACGATGACGATCGGTGCGTCGGCGAGGGCGGCCGGGCTGGTGGGCCTGCTGTCGGCGGTCATTCGAGGACTTCTCCCGTCGTGAGGTTCACGGCTGGCTCCTGTGCACCCTCAGCCAAGTGCGTCACGACGGCCGAAGCAAGCGACGGGCCGATGCCCGGTACGGCCATGATGTCCGTCTCGTCCGCTGCGCGAAGTCGTTTCACCGATCCGAAGTGGCGCAGCAGGGCCTTCTGGCGGCTCGCCCCGAGACCGGGCACCCCGTCGAGGGCGCTCGTCGTCATGGCCTTGGAGCGGCGCTGGCGGTGGAAGGTGATGGCGAAGCGGTGCGCCTCGTCGCGCAGCCGCTGGAGCAGGTACAGCCCTTCGCTCGTGCGGGGCAGGATGACCGGGTGCTCGGTGCGGGGCAGCCACACCTCCTCGAGACGCTTGGCCAGGCCCACGAGCGCGACCTCCTCGATGCCGAGCTCGTCGAGCACCGCCTGGGCGGCGTTGACCTGCGGCAGGCCGCCGTCGACGACGACGAGACTCGGCGGGTAGGCGAAGCGGCGCGGGCGGCCGGTCTCGGGGTCGATGGGCCCCGACACGGCGGGCGTGTCGTCGGCTCGGTCGTCGTCACCCGCGTCGGGGGTGCCGGGGGCCTCGGCGAGCTCGCCGTCGGCGGCGGCCTCGTCGAGGTAGCGGCGGAACCGCCGGGTCAGCACCTCGCGCATCGCCGCGGTGTCGTCGACCGTGACGGTGCCGTCGGCGGCCGCCTCGACGGTGACGCCGGTGCCACCACCGTCGCCGTCCTCGCCGACGTCGCCGGACGCACCGGACGCGTCGGGCCCCCGGCCGGCCACCGCGGTGCCGCGGACGATGAAGCGTCGGTACTCGCTCTTGCGGGGCAGGCCGTCCTCGAAGACGACCATCGAGGCCACGACGTTGGTGCCCTGGACGTGGCTGACGTCGTAGCACTCGATGCGCAGCGGTGCGTCGTCGAGCCCGAGGAACTCCTGCAGCTCCTGGAGGGCCTGGCTGCGCAGCGTGAGGTCGCCGGCGCGGGCCACCTTGTGGCGGGCCAGCGACTGGTCGGCGTTGCGGCGCACGGTCTCCATGAGCGTGCGCTTGTCGCCCCGCTGCGGGATGCGGACGTCGACCCGGGCGCCCCGGACCGACGAGAGCCACTCGACGACCGCCTCGGCGTCCTCGGGCAGCGTCGGCACGAGGACCTCTCGCGGCACGGAGTCGCGGTCGGCGTCGCCGTAGACCTGCTGGAGCAGGTGACCGACGAGGGCGGGGAGGTCCTCGCTCTCCTTCTCGACGACCCAGCCGCGCTGACCGCGGATGCGCCCGCCCCGGACGTGGAAGACCTGGACGGCGGCCTCGAGATCGTCGTCGGCGAGGGCGAAGACGTCGGCGTCGGTGGCGTCGCCGAGGACGACGGCCTGCTTCTCGAGGGCCTTGCTGATGGCGCCGATGTCGTCGCGCAGCCGGGCGGCCTGCTCGAAGTCGAGCTCGCCGGCGGCCTCGCGCATCCGGACCTCGAGGCGCTTGACGAACCGGCTCGTGTTGCCGGCCATGAAGTCGCAGAAGTCCTCGGCGATGGCCCGGTGCTCCTCGGGGGTGACCCGCCCGACGCACGGGGCGGAGCACTTGTCGATGTAGCCGAGCAGGCACGGCCGCCCGCTCGCAGCCGCACGTTTGAAGACGCCCGACGAGCAGGTGCGCACCGGGAAGACGCGGAGCAGCAGGTCGAGGGTCTCGCGGATGGCCCACGCGTGGCCGTACGGACCGAAGTAGCGAGTGCCCTTGCGCTTGGCGCCGCGCATCACCTGGGCGCGGGGGAACTGCTCCCCCATCGTCACGGCGAGGTAGGGGTAGGACTTGTCGTCGCGGTACTTGACGTTGAACCGCGGGTCGAACTCCTTGATCCAGGAGTACTCGAGCTGGAGCGCCTCGACCTCGGTGCGCACGACGGTCCACTCGACCGACGCGGCCGTGGTGACCATCGTCGCCGTGCGCGGGTGCAGGGCGCTGATGTCCTGGAAGTACGAGGACAGGCGCGGGCGAAGGGATTTCGCCTTGCCGACGTAGATGACCCGGCCGTGGGCGTCGCGGAAGCGGTAGACGCCCGGGTCGGTCGGGATCTCTCCCGGCTTGGGTCGGTAGGTCGTCGGGTCCGCCACGACACCCACCCTATGTCCGGACACCGACGCGCCACGGTGCGCCCCTGTGGGCGCGGTGAGGCGCGGTGGCGCGACCGCGGGTGACCGGCCGGGTCAGCTGACGCTGAGGTTGCTGCCGCTCACGGTGACCTTCTTCGGCATCAGGCCGGTGGGCGCCGGTCCGGACACGACGTCACCGGTGGCGAGCGCGAAGTGGCTCTGGTGGCAGGGGCACACAAGCTGGTCACCCTGCAGCGCGGACACCGCGCACCCCTGGTGCGGGCAGGTCGTGTCGAAGGCCTTGAAGGTGCCGGGCTGCGGCTGCGTCACGACCGCGTTGGCGTCGGGGAGGAACTTGGCACCACCGACCGGCACCTCGGAGGTGGTGATCGTCGTGCCGCCCGCCGCCCCACCACCGGAGGTGTCGCTGGGCGCGGCCGGGCTGCTGCACGCCACGAGGACGCCTGCGCCGACCAGCGCACCGGCGCCCAGCAGGACGCTCCGGCGCCCGCTGCCGGATGCAGGCTCGGGGTCTCCTTCGACAGCGGCGGCACGCTCGGCGTGCTCGGCGTGCTCGGTCATGCCTTCCTCTTCCGGGTCGTCGTGCTCGGCGACGTGCGCGCGGTGCTCACGGTGGAGCCCGAGGACGCCTTCTTCGCGGCGGCGGTGGTCTTCGTGGAGCGCGTCGTCGTGCCCGTGGTCGTGCCCTTCGACGCGCTCGTCGTCGCCGCCTTCGTCGCAGCCTTCGTCGTTGCCTTCGACGCAGCCTTCGTCGCTGCCTTCTTCGCCGTGCCGGTCAGCGTGCGCTTCCTGGCTGAGCCGGAGCCGGACGCGGACTGGGAGCCCGTCGAGCGCTTCGCGGCCGGCTGGCGCCCCGAGGCCCGCGTCGTGGTGCGCGCGGTGCGCTCGAGGATCGGCTTGAGGAACCGGCCGGTGTGGCTCGCCTCGACCTCGGCGACGTCCTCGGGCGTGCCCTCGGCGATGACGGTGCCACCGCCGGAGCCGCCCTCCGGGCCCATGTCGATGATCCAGTCGGCGTTCTTGATGACGTCGAGGTTGTGCTCGATGACGATCACGGTGTTGCCCTTGTCGACAAGGCCCTGGAGCACGTCGAGCAGCTTGCGGATGTCCTCGAAGTGCAGGCCGGTGGTCGGCTCGTCGAGGACGTAGATGGTGCGGCCGGTGGAGCGCTTCTGCAGCTCGCTCGCGAGCTTGACGCGCTGGGCCTCACCACCCGAGAGCGTCGGCGCCGGCTGGCCGAGCCGGACGTAGCCGAGGCCGACGTCGTTGAGGGTCTTGAGGTGGCGCGCGATCGCGGGCACCGCCTCGAAGAACGTCGCGGCCTCCTCGATCGGCATGTCGAGCACGTCGGCGATCGTCTTGCCCTTGAAGTGCACCTCGAGCGTCTCCCGGTTGTACCGGGCCCCGTGGCACACCTCGCACGGGACGTAGACGTCGGGCAGGAAGTTCATCTCGATCTTGATCGTGCCGTCGCCGGAGCACGCGTCACAGCGACCACCCTTGACGTTGAACGAGAACCGCCCGGGCTGGTAGCCCCTGATCTTGGCCTCGGTCGTCTCGGCGAAGAGCTTGCGCATGTTGTCGAAGACGCCGGTGTAGGTGGCCGGGTTCGACCGCGGGGTGCGCCCGATCGGGCTCTGGTCGACGTGGACGACCGTGTCGAGCTGGTCGAGGCCGGTGACGGTCTTGTGCCGACCCGGCACGTGCCGGGCACCGTTGAGCTTGTTGGCGAGGACGTTGTAGAGGATGTCGTTGACGAGCGTCGACTTGCCCGAGCCGGAGACACCGGTGACGGCGACGAGGTTGCCGAGCGGGAAGCTGACGGTGACGTCCTTGAGGTTGTTCTCGCGCGCCCCGGTGACCGTGACCTGGCGGCCGTCGTGGCCGCGGCGCACCGCCGGCGTCGGGATCTCGCGGCGGCCGGAGAGGTACATGCCGGTGAGCGAGTCGGGGTGCTCGAGCAGGCCCTTGACCGGCCCGGAGTGCACGACGTGCCCGCCGTGCTCACCGGCACCGGGGCCGATGTCGACGACCCAGTCGGCCGTGGCGATGGTGTCCTCGTCGTGCTCGACGACGATGAGGGTGTTGCCGAGGTCGCGCAGCCGGGTCAGGGTCTCGATGAGGCGGTGGTTGTCGCGCTGGTGCAGGCCGATCGAGGGCTCGTCGAGGACGTAGAGGACGCCGACGAGGCCCGACCCGATCTGCGTCGCGAGCCGGATGCGCTGGGCCTCGCCACCCGACAGCGTGCCGGCCGGCCGGTCGAGGGACAGGTAGTCGAGGCCGACGTCGAGGAGGAAGCCGAGGCGCGCGTCGATCTCCTTGATGACGCGCTCGGCGATCTGCTTCTCGCGGGCCGTGAAGTCGACGGTGTCGAGGAAGCCCGCCGCCTCGTTGATGGCCAGGTTGCAGACCTCGGCGATGTTCTTGCCGCCGACGAGCACGGCCAGCGACTCGGGCTTGAGGCGGGCTCCCTTGCACACGGGGCAGGGCACCTCGCGCATGTAGCCCTCGTAGCGCTCGCGGCTCCACTCGGAGTCGGTCTCGGAGTGGCGCCGCTTGATGAAGGGCACGACGCCCTCGAACCCCGTGGTGTACGAGCGGTCGCGGCCGTACCGGTTGCGGTACTTCACGTGCACCTTGTAGTTCTGCCCGTACAGCAGCGCCTCGCGGGCCCGCGCCGGCAGCGCGCGCCACGGCACGTCCATGGAGAACTTCATGTCCTCGGCGAGGGCGGCCATGACCCGCTGGAAGTACTCCGCCGAGCCGGAGCCCTGGGCCCACGGCTGGATGGCGCCCTCGGCGAGGCTGAGGTCGTCGTCGGGCACGACGAGCTCGGGGTCGACCTCGAGCTCGGTGCCGAGGCCGGTGCACTCGGGGCAGGCACCGAACGGGGAGTTGAACGAGAACGAGCGCGGCTGGATCTCGTCCATGCCTAGCGGGTGGTTGTTGGGGCAGGCCATCTTCTCGGAGAAGCGCCGCTCGCGGTCCTTGTCCTTGGGGTCGCGGTCGACGAAGTCGATGACGAGGACACCGCCCGCGAGTCCCAGCGCGGTCTCGACGGAGTCGGTGAGGCGTCGCTTGGCCCTGGCGTCGTCGCCCTTGGCGACGAGGCGGTCGACGACGACCTCGATCGTGTGCTTCTTCTGCTTCTCGAGCTTGGGCGCCTCGGTGAGCGAGACGACCTCGCCGTCGACCCGGGCGCGGGAGAAGCCCTTGGACTGGAGCTCGGCGAAGAGGTCGACGAACTCGCCCTTGCGGCCCTGGACGACGGGCGCCAGCACCTGGAAACGGGTGCCGTCCTCGAGGGTCAGCAGCTGGTCGACGATCTGCTGCGGCGACTGCCGCGTGACCGGCTCGCCGCACACCGGGCAGTGCGGCCGGCCGGCGCGGGCGAAGAGGAGACGCAGGTAGTCGTACACCTCGGTGATGGTGCCCACGGTGGAACGCGGGTTGCGGTTGGTCGACTTCTGGTCGATCGACACGGCCGGCGACAGGCCCTCGATGAAGTCGACGTCGGGCTTGTCCATCTGCCCGAGGAACTGCCGCGCGTAGGCGGAGAGGGACTCGACGTACCGGCGCTGCCCCTCGGCGAAGATCGTGTCGAACGCGAGGCTCGACTTGCCCGACCCGGACAGCCCGGTGAAGACGACGAGGCTGTCCCGCGGCAGGTCGACCGAGACGTCGCGCAGGTTGTGCTCGCGCGCGCCGCGCACGACGAGGGAGTGGGAGGTGCCGGTAGGCGTAGCAGTCACGCGCTCCATGCTAGGTCGACCCACCGACAGCGCCCGACGGGCACCCGGCCGGGTTCGGCATACTCGCTTCCATGAGCACGTCGCAGTCCACCCCGATCGAGGACTACGCCATCCTCGGCGACCTCGGCACCGCCGCCCTCGTCAGCCGCCAGGGCTCCGTCGACTGGCTGTGTCTGCCCCGGTTCGACTCCCGCGCCTGCTTCGCGGCCCTGCTCGGCACCCCGGACCACGGCCGCTGGCTCCTGACGCCCGCCGACCCCGACGCCGAGACGACCCGCCGCTACGTCGGCAACTCCTTCGTCCTCGAGACCACCCATCGCACCTCCACCGGCACGGTCCGGGTGACCGACGTCATGCCCCTGGCCGACGGTCGCTCCGACGTGCTGCGCCGCATCGAGGGCGTCGAGGGGACCGTGCGGATGCTCCACGAGTGGACGGTGCGCTTCAACTACGGGCGCACCCGGCCGTGGGTCATGCGCCACCACGACGACCTCGAGGACCGTGTCGACGAGATCATCACCGCGATCGCCGGCCCCGACATGGTCGTGCTGCGCGGTGCGCGTCTCCCCCACGCCCAGGCGGGCCACCACGTCGACGAGTTCGACGTCACCGCCGGGCAGACGATGACCTTCTCGACGACGTGGTTCCGCAGCTACGAGGCCGTGCCGCCGCCGCTGCGCGTCCGCGCCCGCATCGAGGAGACGCTCGCGCTCAGCGAGGAGTACGCCGCACAGAGCCACTACCACGGCCCCTACGAGGCGGCCGTGACCCGGTCCCTGCTCACCCTGCGAGCCCTGACCCACCAGTCCACCGGCGGCATCGTCGCGGCGGCCACGACCTCGCTGCCGGAGGACTTCGGCGGCGAGCGCAACTGGGACTACCGGTTCTGCTGGCTGCGCGACGCCGCGCTGACCCTCGAGGCGCTCCTCGGCTGCGGCTACGTCGGGGAGACGGCGCTGTGGCGCGACTGGCTGCTGCGCGCCGTCGCCGGTGACCCCGAGGACATGCAGATCATGTACCGCGTCGACGGCGGGCGTGACCTGCCGGAACGCGAGCTGACCCACCTGCCCGGGTATGCCGGGTCCCGGCCGGTGCGCGTCGGCAACGCGGCCGTCGACCAGCGCCAGACCGACGTGCTCGGCGAGGTCATGATCTCGCTCGACCACGCCCGGCAGCGGGGCCTCGAGGAGGACGAGCACTCGTGGAGCCTCCAGCGGGCCCTCGTCAACCACCTGGCGACGCACTGGGAGGAGGCCGACAACGGGCTCTGGGAGATCCGCGGCCCGCTGCGGCACTTCACCCACTCCCGCGCCATGGTGTGGGCGGCCTTCGACCGCGCCGTCCGGGCCGTCGAGGACTACGGCCTCGAGGGCCCGGTGGAGCGCTGGCGCGAGCTGCGCGACCGCGTTCGGCAGGAGGTCCTCGACAAGGGCTACGACCCGGTCCGCAACACCTTCGTGCAGCACTACGACACCGACGAGCTCGACGCGTCGCTGCTGACCCTCTCCTCGATCGGCTTCCTCGACGGCGACGACCCACGCATGATCGGCACCATCCGCGCCGTCGAGGAGGACCTGCTCCGCGACGGCCTCGTCATGCGCTACCGCACCCAGACCGGCGTCGACGGTCTCGCGGGCGACGAGCACCCGTTCCTCGCCTGCTCGTTCTGGCTCGTCACCGCGTACGCGAGGGCCGGCCTGCTCGAGGAGGCCACCGAGCTGATGGACCGCCTCGTCCGGCTCGCCAACGACGTCGGCCTCCTCGCCGAGGAGTACGACCCGGCCACCGGGCACATGGTCGGCAACTTCCCGCAGGCGTTCTCGCACCTGACCCTCGTGGGCGCCGCGCTCGCCATCGAGCGGGCGACCCGTCGGGCCGGGGAGTCCGCCGGGGAGTCCGCCCGGGACGGCGGGGCCACAGATGGCGCCGAGCCCGCCGAACCGGCCGAGCACCACCGCTACGAGGCACCCGACCCCGCCGACCGCCAGGAGGCCGCCGATGCACCGTCGTGACGTCAGACCCGACCACGTCGCCACCGAGACCGACCGTCTGCTCGCCACCGTCGACCGGCTCTCCGACGCCGACCTCGCCGGTGACTCTCTGTGCGAGGGCTGGTCGCGCGGGCACGTCCTGGCCCACCTGGCGCGCAACGCCGACGCCCTGACGCGCGTCGTGGCGGTGGCCACGACCGGCGTCGCCGACACGATGTACGACACACCCGAGGCCCGCGACGCCGACATCGAGGCGGGGGCCGGGCGACCGGTCGCGGCCCAGGCCGACGACCTGCGTGCCTCCGCGGCACGACTCGCCGACGCGATGGGGCAGCTGACGCCCGAGCACGGCGGCGTCCACGTGCACCGGACGCCGGGGGGTCCGCAGATCCC
>JAEXXY010000520.1 GCA_023451855.1 Actinomycetes bacterium | reverse complement strand
GCCCAGCTCTCGGCCGTGGCGTCGGCCCGGGACGCCCTCGCCGCCGAGGGCTGGGACGCCGTCCACCTCGTCGCGCCCGACACCCGGGTGCCCCCGGTCGTCCGCGACGACGCGGTGGGGGAGCCTGCGAAGCGAGGCGGAAGCACCGGCCTGCGCGGCGGAGTCGTGCTGCAGGTGTCGCGGTTCCCTGCCGACACCGACCTGCTCGACTGGCTGCGCGGCGTCGCGACTGCCGCCGAGGAGTCCGGGTTCGCCGGGCTGGCGCTCATGGACCACCTGATCCAGATCCCGCAGGTCGGGCGGGCCTGGGACCCGATCCCCGAGCCGTGGGTGACGCTCGGGGCGCTCGCCGCGTCGTCGACCCGCCTGCACCTGGGCACGCTCGTCTCGCCGGTCACCTTCCGGCCTGCGGGCGTCACGGCCAAGGCGGCCGCGACGCTCGACGCCCTGACCGGCGGCCGCGCGTTCCTCGGCGTGGGGGCCGGGTGGTGGGAGCGCGAGCACGCCGCGTTCGGCCTGCCCTTCCCTGCGCCGAAGCAGCGCGTCGACCTGCTCGAGGCCGGCCTGGAGACGATGCGCGCGCTGTGGGCGCCGGGCACGAAGCCGTATGCCGGACGCCGCGTCTCGCTGCCCGAGACCACCCTCTACCCGCGGCCCCTCGGCGACCTGCCGGTCGTGGTCGGCGGGGTCGGCGACCGCACCTTGAGCGTCGCGGCCCGGCTCGCCGACGGCTGCAACCTGCCCTCCGACGCCGCGGGCCTCGCGAAGGTCGCGCGCTACCTCGACCTCGTCGAGGCAGCGGGCCGCGACCGCATGTCTGTCCTGGCGACGGTCCTCGACGTGCCCGTCGTCGGCGTAGACCGCGACGCCGCATGGTCGGCCGTCGAGCGCCACCGCGGCCGCACCCCCGCGGCGACCTTCGCCGAACGGCACCACGCCGGCACACCGCAGGCCCACCGAGAACGTCTGGCCCGGCTCGCCGACGCCGGCGTCACCACCGTCTTCCTCGCGCCGCTCGACCTCGGTGGACCGCACGACGTCGTCGCCCTCGCACCCCTCGCGACCGCTCTGGCGTGAGGTCGTGCGCGCGGCCACTAAGGTGGCGCGCATGGGTAAGGCTTCTCGTCGTCCGCGCGGCGCCCGCGCCGACCGCACCACTCGTCCCGCACCGGCCCCCTTCGTCGCCCGGCCCTTCGAGGGCCTGCCCGGCGAGACCGAATGGGTCGCGATGCGCGAGATCGTCCCGGCGGCCACGGCCACCGTGCGGTTCGCCAAGGGCAAGGCCCCCGAGGGTGCGCCCGACGAGGTCACCATCGCCACGGTGCTCCCGCTCGCGTGGCCGGGCCTGCACCGTGAGAACGGCGAGGTCCTCGTCGGCATCCAGTCCGGCAATGCCAGCGGCGACACGAGCCGCGACATCGCCCAGGCCATCACCCTGGCCGTCGAGGCCGAGGCCGGCACTCCGGTGCAGACCCTCCCGGTCTCCTCCGTCGACACCGCGCGCCTGCAGGACCTCCTCGACCTCGACGCACCGTTCGAGGTCGACCTGCACGACGGCTTCGACTTCTGGGTCGCCGACGCCGAGCTCGACGCCGACGGCCAGGAGTCGCTCCAGCGCGCCAACGAGTCGGCCATCCCGACCGTCAAGCTCTCCTCGGCTCCCTCGTGCTACTGGTGCCGCATCGGCGAGCGCACGTACGTCCGCTGGGTACTGCCCTTCGACGAGGACACCGCGACCACGGCCCTGGCCCGCCTGCACGCGTCCGGCGACAGCCTCCTCGGCGGCGAGGGCCGGCTGCTCGGCTGCTTCCGCTCGAGCGGCCTGCTCATCCCGGTGTGGGAGGTCGACCCGTCCGCCGAGGCCGCCTCGTTCGAGGACGCCGTCACCGCGATGAAGGAGCGCATCGACGCCGCGGCCGCGTCCACCGAGCCGCTCACCGCCGAGGAGCGTGGCGCCAAGGCCGGCCTGACGAACCGTCAGGTCACCCTCCGCTGAGCGGCTCCGCAGCGGTGACCACGCAGCGACCCACGGGCGCGCCGCCCGTCGTCGTCGTCATCCCGGCACGCGACGAGTCGGCCCGGATCGTCGAGACGATCCGCGGCGTTCGCACCATCCCCGGCGTCGTGTCGGTCATCGTCGTCGACGACGGCTCCACCGACCGCACGGCCGTCCTCGCCGCCCAGGAGGGCGCCGAGGTCGTCAGGTTGGTGCGCAACCACGGCAAGGCCGACGCCATGATGAGCGGCTTGGGCCGTCTCGCCGGGCTGCGCCGCGTCGGACGCGTCGACGCCGCGGCGTCCGTCCTGTTCGTCGACGCCGACCTCGAGGCGTCCGCTCAGGCCGTCGGCGCCCTCGTCGGGCCGGTCGCGCGCGGCGAGGCCGACCTCACCATCGCCACCCTGCCCGAGCAGCAGCAGTCCGGCGGCGGGCACGGCCTCGTCGTCGGCCTCGCGCGCCGCGGCATCGAGGAGCTGACCGGCTGGGCGCCGAAGCAGCCGCTGTCCGGGATGCGTTGCCTGTCACCGGCGGCGGTGGCGGCTGCAACGCCGTTCGCGCGCGGCTGGGGCGTCGAGGTCGGCATGACGATCGACGTCATCGACGCCGGCCTCACCGTCGTCGAGGTGCCGTGCGAGCTCTACCACCGCGTCACCGGTCACGACTGGCGCTCCCAGGTGCACCGGGCCGCGCAGTACCGCGACGTCGCTCTCGCGATCGGCGTCCGTCGCCTGCGTCGCCGCCTCGGCACCGACTGACCGGCGGTCCCAGCGGTCCGAGCGGTCCCAGCGGTCCGGCGCGCCTCGGGCCCCCGATCGAGCAGGCGTTGGGACCTCCGCCTGCATACCCTCAGCGTTGCTCCACCAAGCGAGCCACGGTGGCGCCCTGGCCGCCCATCGCGGGCCCTTGGTCCGCCACGTGGAGCAACGCAGAGGGTTCGGCGCGCGTCGCGCCTGGACCGACGTGCGAAACGAACGGAGAGGTTCGGCGCGCCGTCACGCCTGGACTGACGAGCGAAGCGAGCGAAGCGAGTCAGCCGAGGAGGGAAGGCGTGACGTCGAGGCGCGCCGAACACGGGCGAGCGAAGCGAGCCCCAATTACAGGTGGTGGCGGTCGCGGCGTCGGCGAACCGGGGCGTTGCGGGCCTCGATGGACAGGAAGTGCATGACCGCGGAGATGACGAGCGGCACCGTGAAGATCGTGGCCACCGGCGGGATCGCAGCGCCGGAGTCGTTGGTGAGGAAGCCGATGACGGCCATGACGACGACCGACCACAGTCCGCGGTGCAGCAGCGGCGCCTCCTCGAGCAGGCGCCGCAGCGGCTCGGTGCCGAGCGCGCCCGGCCGGGCCAGGACGTAGACGCCGAGGGCGGTGAGCGCGACGACGACGACGAGCAGCAGCGGCAGGTGGATCGCGAGGTCGACATTGGCCCACAGCTTGCGCGACATGACGTCCCAGGCGCCGCCGTCGATGACGGTCTGCAGGAAACGGCCAGGGTGCGAGCGCTCTGACTCCGGCCGTCGCCAGTCGAGGTAGGAGACGCCGCCGACGACGAGCCCGGCCACGCCGAGCACCAGTACGACGTTGCGCAGCGAGGTCTTCCAGCCCAGCACGCCCATGAGGAGGAAGCCGAGCGCCGGCACGAGGGCGATCGGACCGCCGAAGTCGGCGCCCCAGGCGGGCAGCACGTCGACGGCGAGAGCCGCGCCGCCGATGACCACGACGGCGAACACCGCGAGGCGCGGAGCCTGACGCCGCACGAGCGCATGGGCCATCGCCGCACAGAGCAGGAGCACCGCCGAGGCGTAGAGGGCGAACGCGACGTTGCCCATCCCGTAGAACCGGCCGCCGACGAGCGGTTGGAGGCCGAAGATCGAGGAGATCTGCAGCCGCGAGCCGGTGATGAGGTCGATGCCGATGACCGCGGCGGTGAGCGCCGACATCGTCGCGAGCGGCCCGAGCGCCGAGCTGCTCCACGGTCCGGCCAGGGAGACGAACGCCAGTGCCGCGCTCATGACGAGCACGAGGCCGAGGAGCATCGCGGTGAGCACGACGGTGTTCTCCGACCACCGCCACCACGGCACGAGGTTGGCCAGGAACGTCGCGGCCGGCATCGCGGCACCGGTGATGCTGACGAGGCGCACGAGCCGCAGCCCGCGCTGCCGCGTCAGCCGCTGGTTCCACGGCCGGGCCCGGCGCACGCTCCACCAGAGGGCGAGCAGGGCCAGCACCATCGTCGAGAGCCAGATGACCAGGAACGGCGCGACGATGCGGTGCATCGCGTCGGCCTTGGTGTCGATGTCGGTCAGGACGGTCAGCTTCGTCGCGGCCGTGGACTCGCTGTTGTTCGCCGACGGCACGACCGACAGGGCCCGGCCGCCGATGCCGGTGACGGGGTTGACGCCACCGCGCTGCAGGATCGTCGCGGTGACGTCGGACAGCTGGGCGACACCCGTCGTGCGGGTCGAGGCCGACGCGAGCAGGCCCGGCCCGTAGTGCGGGCCGGTGGCGGTGAGCAGCCGCAGGCGCTCCTGCCGGTCGCGGTCCGACAGGCTGACGACGACGAGGTCCGCGCCGTTGGGCATGGCGTCGATGACCTGGCCCAGGCGCCGCTCGAGGATGTTGATCCGCTCGACCTGCTGGGCCGGGTTCGGGTTGGTGGCATCGAGGGAGCCGACGTCGACGATCGACACCGGGCACTGGGCGAGGTCGGACACGAGCGTGGTGACGGAGAACTCGGAGTACTTGGCGACCTTGCCGTCGCTCGTGGCCGCCGCGAGGGCCCCGCCCGGGCCGACCGCCTGGATGCACGTGTTGCCCTTGGCGAAACTGTCACCGAGCAGGCCCATGTGCGCCCGGAACTCCGACTGGGCCGAGTTCGCGGCGAGGGCGTCGTAGCCGATGACGCGGAAGCCCTGGGCTGCGCTCCCGGCGACCGACGGCAGCGGCCCGCACTCGGGGCGGTCGGACGTGGCTGCCGGCCCCGCGGACTCGCCGGCGCCGACGGTCGACCAGCCGTCGACCGGGCACGTCGTGAGACCGAGCGTCTTGACCGACACCGACGCGGCCGCGCCGTCGCGGAGCAGGCCCCACAGCGTCGGCGTCTTCTCGGGGCTCACGTCGTCCCACGACAGGCCGCCCATCCCGACGACGACGAGCGACTCGCCCGGCTTGGGCGTGGACGTCGGCGGGACCGGCACCTCGCTGCGCTTGACGTACGCGAGGGTCAGCACGGCCACCACAGCGAGGAGGGCGACGACGAGCGTCTTGACGGGGTGGCGGCGGATCACGCAGGACAGAGTACAAACCGTATCTGGGCTCGAGGACCACCGATCACCGGCTGGATCACGGGCTGGAACCCCGGACCGCCACACGCGTCCCGCGACTACCCTTGCGCCTCGTGGACGACACGACGCTCGCGAACGTGGCCCTCGCCGCCGCGGGCGTCGCCCTGCTCGCGCTCGTCATCGCCGTGCTCGCCCTGACGCGGCTGCGCCGGGTCCGGGCCGACTTCGAGGCCCTCGGTGCCGACGGCGGCCGCACCGACATCGCCCGCGTGGCCGCGGACCAGAACCGCCGCCTCGACCGGCTCGCCGCCGACGTCACCCGGCTGCGCGCCGACGTCGCCGCCGCCGAGGACGACGTGCGCCAGAGCCTGCGCAACGTCGCCGTCGTGCGCTACGACGCGTTCGGTGACATGGGCGGGCGCCTGTCGTTCTCCGCCGCCATCGTCGACGACGAGGGTGACGGCATCGTCATCAGCTCGATCCATGCCCGGGGAGAGTCGCGCACGTACGCCAAGGGCATCGTCGGCGGCCGGTCGAGCATCACGCTGACGCCCGAGGAGCAGCAGGCCCTCGCGTCGGCGACCAAGGGCGAGCCGGGCACCGACCCGGGCGCCCACACCCCTGCCCACACCCCTGCCCGCAGCGCCGCCCGCACCAAGGACCCGTCGTGACCCCTCCCCGCACCCCCGACGAGCTGCACCGCTTCGGCTACCTCGGCCCGCGCGGCACCTTCACCCAGATGGCGCTCGACGCCTGGGATGCCGCCGAGGGTCGCGAGCACGTGCCGTTCGGCTCGGTCGACGCGGCCTTGGCCGCCCTGCGCGCCGGCGACATCGACGCTGCGATGGTCCCCATCGAGAACTCCGTCGAGGGCGGCGTCTCCGCGACCCTCGACGCCCTCGCCACCGGCGACCCGCTCGTCGTCGTCGGTGAGGTGCTCGTGCCGATCACCTTCGTGCTGTGTGCCCGGCCGGGTACCACGCTCGAGGACGTCAAGGCCGTGGGCACCCACTCGCACGCGTGGGCGCAGGTGCGCTCGTGGATGGGCGCCCACCTGCCCGACGCCGTCTACGTGCCCACGCTGTCGACGGCGGCGAGCGCCACGACGCTCGGGGCACCCGGCGAGGTCATGTTCGACGCCGGCGTCTGCGCCCCGGTGGCCGCCGCCAACGAGGGCCTCGCGGTGCTCGCCTCGGACATCGGCGACAACAAGGCGGCGGTGACGCGCTTCGTGCTCGTGTCGCGGCCCGGCACCCTGCCTGCGCCGACGGGGGCCGACAAGACGACCGTCGTGCTCTTCCAGAAGGAGGACCACGCCGGTGGTCTGCTCGAGCTGCTCGAGCAGTTCGCGGTGCGCGGCGTCAACATGACGCGCCTCGAGTCGCGCCCGACCGGCGAGGCGATGGGCTCCTACTGCTTCTCCATCGACATCGAGGGCCACGTGCTCGACGAGCGTGTCGGCGAGACCCTCATGGGCCTGCGCCGCGTCTGCGCCGAGGTGCGCTTCCTCGGCTCGTACCCGCGCGCCGACGGCGGCCTGCCGGGCACGCGTCCGGGCACGACGGACGAGGACTTCCGGGACGCGCGGGCCTGGCTCGCCGACCTGCGCGCCTGAACCGACACCCCGCCGGCGTGGGCCCGGCGTCGCGGCTCAGCCGATGGTCGCGCCGCTCTTGAGCAGGAAGAGGGTCTCCTGCCCGACGACGCCGTCGACGCCGATGCGGTTGGCGGCCTGGAGGGTCTCGACGGCCTTCTTCGTCTCGGCGCCGAACGTGCCGTCGACGGCGAGCTTCGCGCCGGCGGCGCGCAGGGCCCGCTGGAGCGTCGTGACGTCGGCGCCCCTGGATCCGGTCTTGAGCGTGCCGTCGCCGAGCGAGCGGCTGATGACACCGACCCAGAAGCCGGCGTCGACGCGGCCGGGGCGGCTCGGCCCGCCCTCGAAGGTGGCCTCGACCTTGGCGACCGCCGCCCGGGTCGGGGCGCCGTACGTGCCGTCGACGGCGACGGGGCCGAAGTCGGCGTCGTTGAGGAAGCACTGGAGGGCGCTGACGGCCGGACCGGTGGCGCCGGGGTCGAGCTGCGGGTAGGCCGCGAGCGTCCGGGTGCAGC
>JAEXXY010000460.1 GCA_023451855.1 Actinomycetes bacterium | reverse complement strand
GCCGTAGCCCGACGGCGTGGTCCAGATCGAGTGGTAGCCGATCGTCGTGCCGGGGCGCTGGGCGTCGATCATGGTGCCGGGGCTGACGTAGATGCCCACGTGGTAGGCCGGCGAGCCGAAGAACACGAGGTCGCCGGGACGCGGGTTGCTGACCGAGGTCGTGGCCGCCTGCTGCGCCGACGCGGTGCGCGGGAGCGAGACGCCGGCCTGGCGGTAGACGTACTGGACGAAGCCCGAGCAGTCGAAGCCCGAGGGGCTCGTGCCGCCGTAGACGTAGGGGACGCCGAAGTAGGACTGGGCGATGCCGACGATGCCGGACGCCGTGGGCGCCGGGTCGGGCAGGGCGACGCGGGAGGCCGAGCGGGACGCGCGGTCGGCGGCCTGCTGGCGGGCGTCCTCCGCAGCCTTGGCGGCGGCGCGCTCCTTCTCGAGCTTGACGTCCTTGATGACGACCGGCTTGACCGTCGCCTGCTTCGAGGCCGGCTTGGCGTAGCCGATCGAGGACAGGGCGCTGGCCGCCTTGAGCGTGCCGACCTGGGGGCCGACGACCGACGGCGCCGCGGTGCTCGAGCCGTCGGCAGCGCTCGCCGGACCGGCGAACGTGGCGACGAGACCACCGGAAGCGGCCACGATCGCGGCGCCCTTCACGGCGGGCTGAGCGGACTCCTTGGCGATGAGCTTGAGCTCGGCGATCGCGTTGAACCGGCCGGGGGCGCGGTGGCGCCCGGTAACGTTCTGAGCCACGTTTGACCTCTCGACGCCTACGAGGTGAGCTGTCGGGTTCGGGCGGATTGAGGTACTGCTCGCCCGGCCATCGCTCGGACCTTGCGGTCCACGGAGGGCTTCACCCCGAGGACGTCCGGAGACGCCCGAAGGTGGTTCCCCCGCTCCTGCCATGCGGATCGTGCAGGGGCCCCGGGTCGATGGCAGGATTAGGCGGTTCGACCCGTGGCACTCGCCCGACGGGGAGAGCGAGCGGGGCTCACGCTACCCAAGATCCGCGCGGGTTGTCACCCCGAGAGCCCGCCGATTTCGACGGATTTTTCATCGGACCATCCGAGGCCAGCCGAAATCCCCACAGTCCCAGCACAATCGGGCACCACGAAGCGGGCGAAACAGACAGGTCGGACGCGTCCGGCCTGTGGGCACGCTCGTGCACGCGCCCGCGCACGCTCCAGTGGCCGGGCTCGTGCCCGGGCAGCATGCTTGGCAGCCAGACCGGGTCAGGCGGCCTGGCAGAAGACGTGGACGGCCACCTCGTCGGGCAGCGACACGCCCTCACCGGCGTCGGGGGCCTCGCTGACGGCGACGACGCGGCCACCCTCGCGGACGACGCGCACGCGGGCCCCCGGCAGCACCCCCGCGGAGGTGAGCAGGGCGAGCGCCTCGGGGTCGACCTGCACCGGCTCGCCGATGCGTCGGATCGTCACGACGATCGGCTCGGCACCTGCCGCCGCGGTCAGTGCCGTCAGCCCCGTGAGGAAACCGCCGGCCGCGTCGTCGGGGACACCGAGCTCGTGCAGGCCGGGGATCGGGTTGCCGTACGGCGACTCGAGGCCACCCTCGATGAGGCCGAGGATCTTGCGCTCGACCTTCTCGGACATGACGTGCTCCCAGCGGCACGCCTCGTCGTGGGCGTACTCCCACTCGAGGCCGATGACGTCGACCAGGAGACGCTCGGCCAGGCGGTGCTTGCGCATCACGCGCGTGGCGAGGAGCCGGCCGTGGTCGGACAGCTCGAGGTGGCGGTCGCCGGAGACCGCGACGAGGCCGTCGCGCTCCATGCGGGCCACCGTCTGCGACACCGTCGGGCCGGAGTGGCCCAGACGCTCCGCGATGCGTGCGCGCAGGGGGACGATGCCCTCCTCCTCGAGCTCGAAGATGGTGCGCAGGTACATCTCGGTGGTGTCGATCAGGTCCGTCACGGTCATACCCTCTCAGAATCAGGACGGCTCGGGCGCCGCCCCTCCCGCTGCCCCTCCCGCCGCACCTCCTGCGGCCCCGGCACCGCGCTTCCGCAGGGGTCGCGTCGGGTCGTGGCGCGGCACCCAGATGCGCAGCCACGCCGCGCCGACGAGCGCCGCGACGCCGAGCACGAGGGCGGAGGCACCCAGGGTCAGGACGGCCGTCAGGGCTGACAACGCCAGCGGGCCCGCCGCCCTTCCCACGTCGGCGCACAGGCGCCACCCGCCGAGGAACTGGGCACGCCCGTCGGCCGGTGATGCGTCAGCCCCGAGGGTCATGATGAGCCCGGCGCCGAGACCGTTGCCGACGCCGAGCACCGTGGCGGCGGCCGTCACGGCGACCAGCGTCGTGGCGAGCGGCAGCAGCGCCATCCCGAGTCCGAGGACGAGCATGCTCGGGACCGCTGCGGCCACCCGCCCGTACCGGTCCATGAGCCAGCCCGAGGGATAGAACAGGAGCATGTCGACCGCGCCGGCGACGCCGAACACGAGCGAGGTCTGCGCCGGGCTGAACCCCACCGACTCGGCCCAGAGCGGCACGAGCGCCTCGCGGATCGCGCGCGCCCCCGCGACGCACATGGCGCCGGTGCCGAGCGTCAGCAGCACGTGCCGGTGCTGGAGGAGCACGGACGCCACCGAGCGCGGTGGGCCGACGCGTCCCCGGACGCCCGGGTTCCCCCTCCCTCCCGTGTGGGGGTCGTGGCCGGCGGTGATGTCGGGCGCGACGAGCACGAGCAGGAACGCCGCCACGCTCGCCACGCCGCCGACGACGTAGGCCGACTCGATGCCCCACCGCGTGATGACGAGCGAGCCGACGAACGGCCCGAGGAAGTAGCCGATGCGGTGCACCCCGCCGAGGGTGGACAGGGCCCGGGCCCGCATCGCGACCGGCACCGCCTCGGTCAGGTAGGCCTGCCGGGCCAGCCCGAAGAGCGAGCCGGCCAGGCCGATGACGAGCACGCCCGCGAAGAGTCCGGCGACCGAGCCGGCCAGCGCCGCCACGACCATCCCGACCGCCTCGACGACGGCGGCCACGAGC
>JAEXXY010000413.1 GCA_023451855.1 Actinomycetes bacterium | reverse complement strand
GTAGGCGACCGTCTCGTGCAGGCGACGCTCGTCGAGCGCAGCCGTGAGGTCGGCGGGCCGGTAGGTCGGGCCGAGCCGCGACCACAGCACGAGGTCGGCGCTCGGCGCGACCGCCGCGGTGGGGTCGATCTGCAGCATCGTCAGCCGGTCGACGACGTCGAGCAGCTCGGTGGGGCGTGGGGCGTCGAGCAGCTGTGCGTGCACCGCGACGCGTCGTGCCTGGTCGATCGACAGCTCCGGCAGCGCCATGCCGCCGACCCTAGACCGATCCACCGACGCCCGCGCGGCACTAGCCTCGTGACGTCCAGGCGTCGCATCCGGAGGTGGTCATGTCCTACGTCGTCGACTTCAGCGAGGTCTCCACGGTGGGGCTCGAGTCCTCGCCGCACGCGGAGGCGCTCGCCGGCCTGCGGGCCAACGAGGCCCGCTACTACAAGAACAAGTACGACCACACCTTCACCACCGAGCCTGCAGCGGAGGCGAAGGACACCGTCGACTTCGTGAGCCGCGTCCTGAAGGAGGAGCGTGACATCGTCATCGCCTCGGCTGCGCTCGAGGCGACGGCGTTCGAGGTCGACGGCATCCGGATGGCGTACGTCTTCTACGAGTCCGGCCTGTCGGTCAACGTCATGTACACCGTCGCCGACGGGGGCAAGCGTGCTGTCGGGTTCAAGCTCTCGGACGGGATGGACGCGCCCGAGGAGCTGTCGGCGTTCAAGTTCGCGCGCCAGAAGTCCAAGCTCGCCGGGACGATCCGCGGCTCGTACTTCGTCATCAAGGGCGAGTACTGACAAGGGCGCCTCTGACAAGGGCGGGTGCTGACGCGCGGTGTCGGAGTCGGTGGCGACCCTCGGGGCCGCCCGCCGCTCGCGTACTGCTCCCGTGCTGGGAGCAGCTGGTCAGGGCGTGGGGATGGGGGTGGCGGCCAGGTGAGCCGTCCCGGTTTCCTCGCGTGCTGCTCCCGTGGTGGGAGCAGCCGGTGAGGGCTCAGGGCTCACCCGGCATCGAGGTGTCGACGCGTCGGCCGTCGACGGTGACGACGGCGGCGCGCCAGAAGCTCACCAGGTCCTTGACCGGCAGGGCGTCGTGGAGCGGGTCGGGGTAGAACCAGGCGACGTCGGGGGCGCCGTCGGCGCTGAGGTAGGACGCGACGCCCTTGTAGGCGCAGACGGTGTGCGTCTGCGACGGTGTCAGCAGGTCGAGTCGGACGTCCTCGCGCGGCAGGTACCAGCGCACGGGCAGGCTCGTCTCGACGAGCATCATCGGCCGTGATGACTCCGCCACGACGACTCCGCCGACCTCGACGCGCACGTGGCGGTCGCTGCGCAGCACGTCGATCCGCTTGAACGGGTCGTGCGGGTGGCCCATGACCGGCTCCTCCTCCTCGAGCCACTCGAACGGGTGCCACTGCAGCAGAACCCGGCCGCCGAGCGCCGGGTCGTCGGGCCGGAAGGCGACCTCGCCGTGACCGTCGAGGTGCAGTGAGCGGCCCGGCACCGTGTGCCACTCGTTGTGGCGGGGCGCGAGGACCGGCGCGCGGATCTCCGGCACCGGCGCGGGGTCGTGCTCGGTCAGCGTCAGGTGCAGGTCGGCCGGCGGCACGGCGTACCAGGGCACGATGCGTCGGGGCTCGTAGACGAGGAGGGCGTCACGGGTGTCCATGACGGTCCGGCCGTCGAGGAGCGCACGCAACCGCTTGGGGGTCGCGGCGTAGCGCAGCTCGCCGAGGTCGCGGAACCACTGCTGGTGCAGGTCGATGGCCATGCTCCGAGCATGCGCACCTCGCGCGCTGCGCGGCAAGGGAGGGAGGGGCGCGGAGAAGAGGTGAGGGGACAGGAGGCGAGAATTCCGCGTCAGATCGGGCCGAACGACCCGGCCAGCCCGAAGCAGAACAGGATCCCGCCGAGCAGCAGCGTGATGGCGTGCGGCAGGGCGACGTGCGGGTAGAGGAGGATGCGCCGGTTGGCGCCGGGCGTGTCGTTGACGTCCTTCCACGGACGCGGGACGCGCGGGTCGCCCTTCGACGCGCCGCCTCGCACCCGCGGCCACGCGGTGTACCAGCTCCAGTCGATGAGGGGCGCCGAGACGCGTCCGTTCGCGGTCTCCTCGCCGTAGAGCTCGTAGGCGATCACCTCGATGTCGCCCATGCGCGGGTAGTAGCGCATCTGGTGCAGCTTGGTCGAGGCCTCGATGAGCCAGAAGGCGAGGCCGCTCGCCGCGGCCACGAGGAACAGACCGTAGTGGTCCTGCTGGAAGCCGAGGCCGAGGGTGGCCAGGGCGAACGTGACGCCCCAGCTCTTGATCGTCAGGAGCCGCTGGTCGAACGAGGCGACGATGTCGGCGATCCGGTAGTACTCGGCCATGAGGTCGTCGTGCAGGTGGGACCGGCGCACCGCGTCCGGAGGTCTCTCGTCCGGCACCGTCACCACCGTCCTCGGCAGGGCGTCCTCGGCAGGCGTCTTTCGCAAGGGAGTCCTCGGAAGGGTCTCCTCGGAAGGGTCTCCTCGGAAGGGTCCTGCGAGGCGAACCTACTCGTCGGGCGTGGCCGTGTCACCGCCGTCGAGGCCCGGCGGCAGGGTGAGGCCCGGACGCTCGTCGTCCCACGCGACGGCGCTGATGCGCCAGCCTTCCGGAGTGCGGACGAGCTGTATCGACTTCATGCCGCGGCCCGCAGTCGGCTCGCCGTCATGGACGCCCTCCTTGGCGTAGGCCCCGAACCAGGCCGCGATGTCGCCGAACACGTCGATGCGCCCGGCGAGCACCCACTCGTGGAAGTCGACGAGGGAACCGCCGGACAGGAGGGCTTCGCGCGGCGCGATGAACGACTCGACGTCGTGCACGCCGAGGTCGAGGCCGCACGTGCGGACGACGACCGCCTGGGGCAGAAGCAGCGTCCGCAGCCGGTCAAGCCGCTGGGGCGACTCCGGGCCCGACCGGAACGCGTCGAGGAACGCGTCGACGACGTCACGCACCGCCGCGCGGTCGGCATCGACATCGAAGACCGGATCCGCCTGCTGCCCATCGGTGCTCACGCCCGAACGCTACCGGGCGATCCATGCCTCACGGTCCGATGCTGAACGCCCTTTGATGTTGCCTGGCGCTACTCGCGTGCGTTGCGAAGGGAACGGTCGAGCCGGTCGCTGTACGGGTCGTACACGGTGCAGATGAGGACGCGATAGCCCGAGATCCAACTGGGCTTCTCCGCATAGAGGGGGTAGATCTCGTACAACGAGTTGGCGAACTCGGTGCCGACATATTTGGCGAAGGCTGGCTCGCACTGCTTCGTTGCGGCTCTGTCCATCGCCGCGTCGCCAGTCCACTTCTTGACGCCTCGGAATCGTTCTCGTGACATCACCTCGTAGTCATGGGCGGCCCGGCAGTCGACCACATTCACGGAGGTCCCTGTGTTGCTTGACGGCTCACGCACACACATGCCGCGCCGCAGGTCGCCCCAGTAGACGCGTTTGGGCTTGGACAGTGGCGGAGTAGGCGCTGTCGACTTCAGGGACGGGGTCGCGGACGGCCGAGTCGGTGTCGCAGGTCGGGTGGGAGTTGACGAGGTTGTCGCCGCTGTGCTCGTCGTGCCGAGAGCTGCCAGAGGAGTTGCCGGTTCCGGCTGCGTGCCGCTCCGTGACACGGCGATCACGGCGAACACAACGGCAGCGGCTGCCACGCCTGCAAGGAATGCCGCCACGCGCGCGAGCGGGAACCGAGCCGCCACTGCGGTCGTCTCGGACGCATCCGGCGTCGCCGTTCCGGACAGCGCGGCACGCTGCATGTCCAGCAGCCGATCGCGCAGGACGAAGAGCGTCTCACCGGGCTCCTTGCCGCCTCCGGGTGCGTCCGCCGTGACCCGGGAGCCGTCGCGGCGCAGGAAGACGAGGCGGTAGAACACGGCACTTATCGCCGGCGTGTCCACCTGCTTGAAGTCGATTCCGCTGAGATCCGACCAGGCGATCTCGTAGCGGCGGATGAGGTTCCTGACGGTGATGCCACGACCGTCGGCCTTCACTCCGCGGCGGAAGTTCCGCACCGAGACCACGAGCGTGAGGACGGCGAGCGCTGTCCACGCCCAGCGAGTGGGTGAGTGAGCGCCGAGGACAAATGAGGTCCACCAGAACATCGCACCGTAGGCCAGCGCGACCAGTAGTCCGGAGGATGTCGTCCACCATCGCGTCCGCCCATGCACGGCGAGGGCTGACGTCCGCAGTGGTTCGGTGAGTTCGACGCCCATGGCCCCTCCCGGGTCCTCCGACCATGGTGACACCGGCACACCGAGAGCAGCAACGGTCCGTCGTGGGGAGCGCTCAGGTGCGCCGGATTCGGGCTGGTTCTCGAGCGCGAAATTGGCTGACTTCGAACGGATTCTGTTGTGCCTCGGTAGAATCGGTGGAGGGACGCCTGGCTTGTCCATTGCTCGCAGTTGGTCGCGATGTCTGGAGATGAGATGCTGTGGACCAGATCTCACGGTGGAGTCGGAGCCACCCAGTAGTTCCCTCCGTGGCGGCGATCACCGTCCTCGCCACCGCGATCGTCTTGGTTGACGTCGAGGCTCTTGGTTTTGTCGTGTTCGCCGTCCTCATCGCCGTGGGGATCTTGGCCTTGGTCCACCATCGCCTCACCCGGCGGCGCGTCGCGTCCCCCGGGCCGTACCCCAAGCCGGCAGGACTGGTCGTGGCTGCGGTCACGGGCGCGGCCGGCGGCTATGGGCTCCAAGCCACCTGGCGTGCCGCGGCCCTGGGCGGGCTGGCGACGTGTGGGGTCATCTGGGTGCTGCACGTCGGCGTCCGAGCCATGGGCCCGGACTTCCGGCTGCGTCTCCGAAGTCTCCCGGATCGCCGTGCCCCAGAAGGTGCCGGCCCACCCCCAACCGGCAGGGAACACGCCCACATCGAGCGCGACGACTCTTCTGCCGGGCCCATTGCCGGGGCGGCTGTGGCGGCGATCGTGGCCGTGACCCTCACGTTCGCCAAGAGGTGGGACAACGTATGGCTTGCTCTGGCGGCGATCTGGGCGGTGGCCCTCCTGATTCCCCCCTTGGGTGCCCATCTGTCCCGGCGCTATCGGCGCAGCCGCAGCACGTGACCCCCTCGGCAACGGCAACGGCCTGGCCGGCCGTACGCGTCGTTCAGTCACACACCGGCCCCTCTCAGTGGGCGCGTGAGGTGGTCGGCACGAGGGTCGAACACGATGCAACTGACCCAGCGGTCATCGGCCACCGGGAGGGTGCTGTCGGAAGGGACAAAGAGCAACCCGAGGCTCGACTCTGCAACGGGACGACCGACATAGTTCTTGAACACGGTGGAACACTGACTCATCGCCCGGTCGCGGACGGTGGATGCATCGGCGGTGTCAGATACGTCGGTGATTGGCCCGTCCCACATGACCTCTCCGTTGTGTAGAGCCACGCAACCGACGTTGGTGGCCCGAACGTTGCCCTGAGCGTCCTGGTCGACCACGACGCACGCTCCGCGGGTCAGGACTCGTTCGGGGTGGGCGTAGTCACCCGCTCTGAAGAGCGCGGTCCCGACAACGGTCGCGGATGCCAGAGCCGCGGCCACAATGACGAGTCGGTACCGTTCATAGAAGGCTGCAACTGCCTCACTGGTGCGTCGGAGCCTCGACTTCCGGTCGACGGTCCGCTCCGGCGGACTCAGCTGAGTCGGGGGCTCGGAGGCCGACGACGACTCAGTGACCTGGTGCGGCTCGTCGTGTGCCAAGGCGTCGTCCGAGTGTGACGTGCAGCTGCTCACCCGGGTCCGGGCGGCTCCGGTTGCTGCTCCTTCAAGGTCCTCGCTCCCGTCGCGAGTGGGGATGAAAACGCGGAGAAAGAAGTGCCTGACTCGGTGTAAGTACGACCCGGGCCCGGCCGCGCGCTCCGCGGCTACACGAGCGTGACCTGGAGATCCTTGTCGAGGATCTCGGCCAGGCGGCCGGCCTCCTGGCGGATCGCAGCGTCGGGTCGCGGGCCGCGGTCGCGCCAGGTGACGGTCAACGAGTCGCCCTTGCGAGCCCATGTCCCGCGCACGACGCCGTCGACGACGAGGGGGTTGGCCTTGCGGGTCATGGCCTCCCGCAGGGGCGGCGGCACGACGTGCTCGTCCTTGGTGCCGACGCCCATGACCCACTGGTCGTGCCCGGGGAGGAAGCGGACGACGTCGGACGCCGTTGCGGCACAGAGCGACTCGACGTCCTCGCGCGCAACGTACGCCCTCGTGCCCTCGATGTCGACGGCGACCAGCGCGTCGCCGAGACCGGCGATCCATCGGTCGAGCCGCTTGCGCCCCGCGCTCAGGCCGTTGCCGAGCCAGTGGTGGACGTGGTCGAGCGTCGCCGGGCCGTACGTACGCAGGTAGGCCGTGACGGCGCGCGGACCGGCGTCATCGAGGTCGGGGACGCCGGCCCACCGCGGGTTGGTGTCGAGCCGCTGGAAGGTGTGCCGCCCGTCGCGCGGCGGTCCGAAGCTCATGTCGCCCTGCCAGGTCAGCGGCTTGATGAGCGTTCCGGCGCCCTCGGCGAAGACGGGCTCGAGGTGGCGGTAGGGCTGGTGCCGGGTCACGACCGCACCGATCTCGCCGATCGTCAGCGGTCCGTCGGCCAGGGCGTCGCGGACGGCCGCCCGGAAGTCGGGCCAGCCAGACGGCGTGAGGCGGTAGTACTCCACCCAGCTCGGCAGCTCCCACTGCCGCCCCGCGGTGCGGACCGACAGGTAGATGCCGCCCTCCTCGGGCGAGAGGTAGTGCATCGACCCCCGGAACGCGAACGCCTTGATGACGGTGCCGTCGGCGAGGGCCGCGGCGAGGTCGCCCGGACGTGCCGTCGTGCTCCGGACGCCGACGGCGAGGTCGGCGAGCGACTCGTCCATCGACAGCACGGCACCGAGCCGGCGCACCACCTCGGCTGCCGACGCGGGCCCGACCGGGTCGAGCAGGTGCCGTCCCAGCCGCCAGCCCAGGGCCTGCGGCCACGTGAGGTGGGCCTCGCCCGCTGCCGGTGTCCCGGCCGGTGTCCTCGCCGGTGTCCTCGCGGGTGCCGGTGAGGCTGTCCTCTGGCTCATGTCGGCATGCTCGCACCGGTTCCGGACGAAAGGCGGCCGGAGGACCGGCCCCGCTGCGGGCGAGCGCGAGCCCCTAGCGGCGTCGGAGCTCGTGGAGCACCACGGAGCCGAGCGCGCCGTCGTCGACGGTGACCGTCATGTACGTGCAGGCCGGCTGGCGGCGCCGGTCGGTCGGCGAGCCGGGGTTGAGCAGCCGCAGCCCACGGGGCGCCGTCGTGTCCCACGGGATGTGGCTGTGCCCGAAGACGAGGACGTCGAGGTCGGGGTAGGCCGCCTCGCACCGCGTTTCGCGACCTGACGCGGAGCCGGTCTCGTGGACGACGCCGAACCGGACCCCCTCGACCTCGAACGCGGCGTACTCGGGCAGGCGCTCGCGGAGCACGCCGTGGTCGTTGTTGCCGACGACCCCGACGAGACGCCGGGCCCGCGCCTCCAGCGCGTCGAGGGCCGCGATGTCGACCCAGTCGCCGGCGTGCACGACGAGGTCGGCGTCGTCGACGGCCCGCCACACCTCGCCGGGCAGCTCCCTCGCGCGCTTGGGCAGGTGGGTGTCAGCCAGGAGGAGCAGTCGGATGGGCATGGACCCAGTCAACCCCGAGCCACCCCGCACCCGACCCCCAGGCGTCCCCAGGTGTCCTTTGTGCGGCGACACGCCGCAGACCTCGCACAGCCGACATCCCGGGAATCCGACCGCGGCCCGGCCCGGTCGGGGGGAGCATGGAGGCATGTCCCGTCTTCGGACGGTGACGCGTCGCCTACCCCTGACGAGCGCCCTCGTCGTCATCGTCCTCACGCTGGCCGTCGTGACGCGGGCCCTGTGGGACCCGCTGCTCGAGCGACCCCTCCACACCTCGATCACCTACGGCCTGCCGGCGCTCGAGGACGGCGCCTGGTGGACCGTCGTCGTCGGCGGGCTCTTCGCCGCGAAGCCGTTCCAGTACGTGCCGATCCTGTTGGGGCTCATGCTCTTCGGCGGGTTCGCGGAATGGCGTCTCGGCACCCGACGTGCGGCGATCGCCCTCCTGGCCTGCCACGTCGTTGCGGTCCTTGGCGCCGCCGGGATCCTCTGGCTGACCGCCGACCACGGCTACGCCTGGACGACGACGCTGGCCGCCGTGCGCGACGCCGGTCCGTCAGCCGGCTTCCTCGGGGCCGCGGCAGCCGCGACGGTCACGCTGACGCCTCCGTGGCGAGGCCGCGCGCGGGCCCTGCTCGTCGCGTACGTCGTGCTCTTCGTCATCCACATGGGCGCGCTCGCCGACCTCGAGCACGTGCTCGGCGTCGGGTTCGGGCTGCTGCTCGGCCCCTACCTCGTGGGCCGGTCGCCCTCCTTCAGCGCCCGGCAGCTGACCCGGCGCGACTTCCGGCTCCTCGCGTGCGCGTTCTTCGTCGTCGCCGCGGTCGAGGTGTTCCTGCACCCCTTCACCCACGCCGACGGGCCGTTCGCCGTGACGATGTCGGCCGAGGCGCGCGCGCACGAGGTCAGCGACCCCGACTTCTGGTTCGGGGTCGTGCAGGTCGTCCTGTGGCTGTGGCTCGCCCGGTCGCTCTACAAGGGGCGGCGGCGCGCGTGGCGCTGGGCCGTGGCGCTGCTCGTCGTCGTGCTCGGCATTCAGGTCGCGAACTACGTGTGGATGATCGTCGTCGGCGAACCGGGCCTGCTCGCTGCCGGGTGGGACATCCTCGGCAACGCCCTGGGCCTCGCCGTGCTCCTCGTCGGGCGGCACGCCTTCCGCAACCCGTCGCCGCGTCGGGCCCGGCGCACGACGGGCAGCCTCGTCGCCCCGGCCGACGACGACCAGCGCTCCCGGGCCACCGCTCTGCTCCGCGAGCAGGGCACCGTGAACCGGCTCGCGTGGATGACGACCTGGCCCGAGAACCGGTGGTTCGTGCCCCGGGACGTGCCCGGCTACGTCGCGTACCGCGTCCACGCCGGCGTCGCCATCGGGCTGTGCGACCCCGTGGCGGCTACCGAGGCCGAGCGGTCGACGCTCCTCGGCAGCTTCGCCGACGCCGTCCACGCGCAGGGGCTCGTGCCGTGCCTGTTCACCGTGACGGAGGAGGCGTCGCGCCACGCGCAGGCCCAGGGCTGGCACTGCCTGCAGGTCGCCGAGGAGGCGTGCATCGACCTGCCGACGCTCGACTTCGTCGGCAAGGCGTGGCAGGACGTGCGGACCGCGCTCAACCAGGCCGCCAAGCTCGGTGTGCAGTTCCGGCTCGGGTCGCTCGTCGACATGCCGCGGGGGCTGCAGATGCAGGTCAAGGCGATCTCCTCGGACTGGGTCGAGGACAAGGGCCTGCCCGAGATGGGCTTCACCCTCGGCGGGGTGGACGAGGCGCTCGACCCGCACGTCCGCGTCGGCCTGGCCGTCGACGCGGACACGACGGTCCACGGCGTCACGTCGTGGATGCCCTTCCACCCCAGCGGTGGCGGCGAGCCGGCCGGCTGGACCCTCGATGTCATGCGACGCCTGCCGGGCGGTTTCCGGTACTCGATGGAGTTCCTCATCGCCTCGGCCTGCCTCGCCTTCAAGGACGAGGGCTGCGCGGTCGTGTCGCTGTCGGGCGCACCGCTCGCGCGCACCGTGCCCGCGGCCGCGGACGACACCCTCGACCGGGGCACGCTCGATGCGTTCCTCGACCGGCTCGGCGCCTCGCTCGAGCCGTACTACGGCTTCCGGTCGCTGCACGCCTTCAAGGCGAAGTTCCAGCCGCGCACCGAGCCGCTCTACCTCGTCTTCCCCGACGAGGCAGCCCTGCCGCGGATCGGGCTGGCCCTGAGCCGCGCCTACCTGCCCGAGGCCGGTGTGCGCGACCTCGTGACGCTGGCTCGCTCAGGCCATCACTGACGTCCGACCACGCCCCGCGCCGGACGCGTGGGGTGCCGGACGCGTCGGCCGTCACCCGCGTCGGGCGTCAGCCGCGCGGTGGCCGCCGCGCCCCTCCGAAACCCTGCCGCACCGAGACCCATGCCGCGCCGACGAGAAGCAGCGCCGCCAGCCCGGCGAAGGCCGCGCTGAGGTCGACGACGCGGTGCGTGACCGTGACGTGCTTGGGAAGATTGGCCAGCACCTTCGTCAGCCCCTCGGTGTCCCGCGCCGCGAAGTACTCGCCACCCGTCGTCTTGGCGACCCCGCGCAGCGCCGGTTCGTCGACGATGAGGAAGTTGCGGCCGCCGAGGTCGGCCGCGCGCGACCCGAACCCGCCACTGACGTCGCGTCCGAACCCGGGCCCGGGCAGCCCCCCGTACTGGTCGAGGGTGCAGGCCAGACGCGTCGGGTTCCGGGTGCCGAACCCGATGGGGTACACCCGGATGCCACGCTCGGCCGCCTGCTCGGCCGCCTGGGCCGGCGTGACCCCGCGCGTGTTCGCGCCGTCGGTGAGCAGCACGACGATCTCCGGTGCCGGCGCCCCCCGCGTCGCTGCGCCCAGACCGTCCGGACCGTCACCCGGCGACGAAGGCGTCGGCGTCGGGGCCGCGGGGTCCGGCGTCCCGGCGCCGTCGGTCGACGGTTCCGGCACCGGGTCGCTCGGCGGCACCGTCGGGTCGAGCTCGGCGATGGCGTCGACGGAGCGGAGGATCGCGGCGCCGATCGTCGTGCCCCGACCGGTCGTCACGCCGTCGATCGCCTCGAGCAGCGCGTCACGGTCGTCGGTCGGCGCCACGGCGAGCTGCGCGAACCCGGAGAAGACGACCAACCCGATCTTGGTGGCGTCGTCCTGGTGCTCCACGAAGTCGCGCACCGCCGCCTGGGCCGCGCTGAGCCGGTTCGGCGTCACGTCGGTCGCGCACATCGACCCGGACACGTCGAGCGCGAGAATGATCGTCGAGCTCGACGCCGCCACGTCGGCCTCGACCGTCGGACGGGCGCTGCCCACCCCCAGCACGGTGAGGGCGCCGAGCAGGAGCGCCACGGGTACGTGCCGCCGCCACGACCGTCGCGTCGCGCCCGCGGCCCGCAGCAGCGCGACGTCCGGGAAGCGCACCGCCTGGCGGCGACGACGCCGCAGCTGCCACACGTACGCCGCGAGCAGCACCGGCACGGCGAGCAGCAGGAGCAGCCCCAGGGGCTGGCCGAAGGACACCTAGACCACCCGCCCCTGCCGCAGCACCGTCACGCTCGCCCCCGCGAGCAGGAGCAGCGCGGCCACCCCGGCGACGAGCGAGGTGATCTCGTGGGGCACCGACCGCGTCGTCCACTGCAGTTCGATCGAGTCGTAGACGGCCGCCAGGCTGGCCGCGTCCGACGCGCGTCGGTACGTGCCGCCCGTCGTGTCGGCGATCCGCCGCAGCGAGGACTCGTCGAGCGCGGTCGCGATGCTGAACCCGTCCACCTCGATCACGGTGCCGGCCGGGGTCCCCAGCCCCACCGGGTCGATCCGCACGCCGGCGGCGGAGGCGAGGTCGGCGAGGTCCTGAGGGTCGGTGCCCGACGTGTTCTCGCCGTCGGTGAGCAGGACGATGGCCGTGCCACTGTAGTAGCCGATCGGCGTCTCGTCGGTGGCCCCGTTCTCGGTGTCCGAGGGCGCGTGGACCGGCCGGCCGGCGATCGCGCTGAGGCCGGCGAGGATCCCACCGGCCAGCGACGTGTCGCTCTGGGGCTTGAGGCGGGCGATCGCGGCGAGCACCGCCGACCGGTCGTCGGTCGGGCGCTGGGTCACGACGCCGTTGCTGCCGAACGCGACGACGGCGATGCGGACGCTGGGCGGCTGCTTCGCGACGAACCCCCGCGCCGCCGCCTTCGCCGCCTCGAGACGCGTCGGCTTGAGGTCGGCGGCCGCCATGCTGTTCGACACGTCGAAGGCGAGCACGACCGTGCCCTCCCGATGCGGTTCGGCCACCGCCGCGACCGGGCGCGTCAGCGCCGCGACGAGCAGCGCGAGGG
>JAEXXY010000383.1 GCA_023451855.1 Actinomycetes bacterium | reverse complement strand
CCTCGGACGTGGTCGCGCTGGCCGTCGCCTACGGCATCGTCGTCCTCGCTCTCGGCGTCCCGCTCGCCGGGTGGGCGGTCGTCGTGACGTCCTGCGGGTTCGCCCGCCGGATGCCGTTCGGGCCGGGGTGGTGGGCGCTGACCTTCCCGGTGGGCACCATGGCGCTCGGGCTGCACCACCTGGGCGGCACGAGCGGACACGCGTCCTTCGTCGTCGCGGGTGGCGTCGTGCTCGCCGTGCTCTGCGGCACGTGGACGCTGTGCGCCGCCGCGACCGTCCGGGCCGTCGCCTCCGTGGTCGCGGTTCTCACGGAGTGGCGCGGTGTCGGGACCGCTGCCGGGGCGCGTTAGACTCCGTGGCCGAAGACATCCTTTAACCACCGTCCTGTGAGGCGGGGAAGGAGGTCCAGCGGCTGTGACCTGCCCTGACCTGAGTGCGCCTGCAACCAGTCCGAGCACCCCTCCTGACGCCAGAGACGTCATGAGCGAGAGCGACATCTCCCGGGCGCTGCGGCGCATCGGTCACGAGATCCTCGAACGCAACCGCGGCGCTGACCGCCTGGTCCTGCTCGGGATCCCCTCTCGCGGAGTCCCGCTCGCGCGTCGCCTCGCCGCCTGCATCGAGCAGGTCGAGGGCACGCCGGTGCCCGTCGGTGAGCTCGACATCACGCTCCACCGCGACGACCTGCGCCGCAACCCGGTGCGCACCGCGCACCGCTCGCGCATCCCCGACGGCGGCATCGACGACCGCGTCGTCGTCCTCGTCGACGACGTGCTCTACTCCGGCCGCACCATCCGCGCCGCCCTCGACGCCCTCTCCGAGCTGGGCCGCCCGAGCGCCGTGCGCCTCGCGGTCCTCGTCGACCGCGGCCACCGCGAGCTGCCGATCCGGGCCGACCACGTCGGCAAGAACCTGCCGACCTCCCGCGAGGAGCGCGTCCACGTGCGCGTCGCCGAGGTCGACGGCGTCGACACCGTCAAGATCAGCGGGGGAGAGGCCCGATGACCCGCCACCTCATCTCCTCGGCCGACCTGAGCCGCAGCGACATCGAGGACATCCTCGAGACCGCCGCCTCGATGCACGACCTCCAGCGCCGCGAGGTCAAGAAGGTGCCGACCCTGCGCGGACGCACCGTCATCAACTTCTTCTACGAGGACTCGACGCGCACCCGCAGCTCGTTCGAGATCGCCGGCAAGTGGATGTCTGCCGACACGATCAACCTGTCGGCAAAGGGTTCCTCGACCTCCAAGGGCGAGAGCCTGCGCGACACCGCGATGACCGTCGACGCCATGGCGGTCGACGCGCTCGTCATCCGCCACAACGCCTCCGGGGCCTGCCACCAGGTGGCCCAGTGGGTGCGGTGCAGCGTCATCAACGCCGGCGACGGCACCCACGAGCACCCGACGCAGGCCCTCCTCGACGCCTACACGCTGCGCCACCGGATGGGCGAGCTCGACGGCAAGCACGTCGCGATCGTCGGCGACCTCACCCACTCGCGGGTCTTCCGCAGCAACGTCATCACGCTCAAGACGCTCGGGGCGAAGGTCACCGTCGTGGCACCCCCGACGCTCATGCCGAGCGGCATCGGCGCCTGGAGCGCCGCCGACGGCTTCGCCACCAGCTGGGACCTCGACGAGGTCCTCGACGGCCGCGGCGAGCACGGCCCGGTCGACGCCGTCATGATGCTGCGCGTCCAGCGCGAGCGGATGAGCGGCGGGTTCTTCCCGACGCCGCGCGAGTACACCGTCGGCTACGGCCTGACGCGCGACCGCCTCGACACGCTCGTGGCGCGCAACCCCGATGTCCTCGTGCTGCACCCGGGCCCGATGAACCGCGGCCTCGAGATCGCGCCCGAGGCCGCCGACGCCCCGCAGTCGGTCGTCCTCGACCAGGTGTCGGCCGGCGTGGCGGTGCGGATGGCGGTCCTCTACCACCTGCTGGCCGGCGACGACACGCCCGCGCCGACACCCACCCCGGCCAGCCCCGCCACCACCAGCACGACCGAAGGAGCCGTTCGATGACCCGCCTCGTGATCCGCGGCGCCCGCCTCCTCGGGGCCGAGGCGGCCGACCTGCTCGTCGTCGACGGCGTGGTCCGCGAGGTCGGCACGGTCGACGCCCCGGCTGACGCCGAGGTGCTCGACGCCGACGGCCTCGTCGCACTGCCCGGCCTCGTCGACCTCCACGTGCACCTGCGCGAGCCGGGCCGCGAGGACGCCGAGACCATCGCCACCGGCTCCGCCGCGGCCGCCGCGGGCGGCTACACGGCGGTCTTCGCGATGGCGAACACGAGCCCCGTCACCGACACGGCCGAGGCCGCCGAGCGCGTCCACGACCTCGGCCAGGCCTGTGGCATCACCGAGGTCGTGCCGGTCGGTGCGGTGACCAAGGGCCTGGCCGGCGCCGAGCTCGCCGAGCTCGGCCTCATGGCCCGCTCCCGCGCGAAGGTCCGCGTGTTCAGTGACGACGGGCACTGCGTCAGCGACGCCCGCGTCATGCGTCGGGCGCTGGAGTACGTCAAGCCGTTCGGCGGCGTCGTGAGCCAGCACGCCCAGGACCCGCGCCTCGCCGGTCCCGACGCCTGCTGCCACGAGGGCGAGGTGTCCGGCCGGCTCGGCCTGCCCGGCTGGCCCGGCATCGCCGAGGAGTCGATCGTCGCGCGCGACGTCATGCTGGCGCGGCACACGGGCTCGCGGGTGCACGTGGCCCACGTGTCCACCGCCGGCACCGTCGAGGTGATCCGCTGGGCCAAGGCACAGGGGATCGACGTCACCGCCGAGGTGACGCCGCACCACCTGTTCCTGACGACCGACCTGCTCGCCGGCTACGACCCCGTCTACAAGGTCAACCCGCCGCTGCGCCCGGCCGAGGACGTCGAGGCCCTGCGCGCGGCCCTGGCCGACGGCACCATCGACGCCGTCGCCACCGACCACGCGCCGCACGCCCGTCACGACAAGGAGCACGCCTTCGTCGACGCGGCGTTCGGGATGCTCGGCCTCGAGACGGCCCTGGCGGTCGTCAGCGAGGTGCTCGTGCGACCCGGACTGCTCGACTGGGCCGGCGTCGCCCGCGTCATGTCGGCCAACCCGGCCCGCATCGGGGGCCTCGCCCACCAGGGGCAGTCGATCACCACCGGCGCGCCGGCCCACCTGACTCTGGTCGACCCCGACCGCGAGGTCACGGTCGACGCCGCCGCGAGCCGCAGCCGCTCGCGCAACAACCCGTGGCACGGACGCACGTTCCGCGGGGCGGTCGTGACGACGGTCCACGCCGGACGCGTCACCCACGACGTCCGCAACGGCGCGGGCAGCGATGACACCGAGCGAGACACGCAACGACAACTGACGACCGCGACTGGAGCCCACCTGTGACCACCTCGACCCCGCTCACCGTGCCGGCCCGGCAGGGACGCACCCGCCGCCTGCGCGAGCCGGCCGTGCTCGTGCTCGAGGACGGCCGCACCTTCCGCGGTGCCTCGTACGGCGCCGTCGGCGAGACGGTCGGCGAGGCGGTCTTCTCCACCGGCATGACCGGCTACCAGGAGACCCTCACCGACCCGAGCTACCACCGCCAGGTCATCGTCATGACCGCGCCGCACGTCGGCAACACCGGCGTCAACACCGAGGACGACGAGAGCACCCGCATCTGGGTGGCGGGCTACGTCGTGCGCGACCCCGCGATCCGCGCGTCGAACTGGCGCTCCACCCGCGACCTCGAGGACGAGCTCGCCGACCAGGGCGTCGTCGGCGTCTGCGAGATCGACACCCGCGCCCTGACCCGTCACCTGCGCGAGCGCGGCGCGATGCGCGTCGGCATCTTCAGCGGGAGCGCGGCCGACGCGTCCGACGCCGACCTGCTCGACGCGGTGCGTCGCAGCCCTGAGATGACGGGCGCGGCGCTCGCCGCCGAGGTGACCACCGCCGAGCCGTACGTCGTGGCTGCCGAGGGCGAGAAGCGCTTCACCGTGGCGGCCGTCGACCTCGGCATCAAGGCGATGACGCCGCAGCTCCTGGCGCAGCGCGGCATCGAGGTGCACGTGCTGCCGGCCACGGCCACGCTCGAGGACGTCATGGGCGTCACGGACGGCGGCCCCGACGGCGTCTTCTTCTCCAACGGTCCCGGCGACCCGTCAACGGCCGACCGCGAGGTCGAGCTGCTGCGCGAGGTACTCGGCGCCGGGATCCCGTTCTTCGGCATCTGCTTCGGCAACCAGCTGCTCGGCCGTGCCCTCGGGTTCGGCACGTACAAGCTGAAGTACGGCCACCGCGGCATCAACCAGCCGGTCATGGACCGCACGACCGGCAAGGTCGAGGTCACCGCGCACAACCACGGGTTCGCGGTCGACGCGCCGCTCGACCGCGACAGCGACACCCCCTTCGGTCGCGCCCGCGTCAGCCACGTCTGCCTCAACGACGACGTCGTCGAGGGTCTCGAGCTGCTCGACGCGCCCGCCTACTCCGTCCAGTACCACCCGGAGGCCGCCGCCGGCCCCCACGACGCCGCCTACCTCTTCGACCGGTTTGTCGAGCTGATGACGGCGAGAACAACCAAACACCAAGAACGTTCGGCGCACGAAGGGAGCAATTGAGCATGCCCAAGCGCGACGACATCAAGAGCGTCCTCGTCATCGGGTCGGGGCCGATCGTCATCGGCCAGGCCTGCGAGTTCGACTACTCCGGCACCCAGGCCTGCCGCGTCCTGCGCGAGGAGGGCATCCGCGTCATCCTCGTCAACAGCAACCCGGCGACGATCATGACCGACCCGGAGTTCGCCGACGCCACGTACGTCGAGCCGATCACGCCCGAGGTCGTCGAGGCGATCATCGCCAAGGAGCGCCCCGACGCGGTGCTCGCGACACTCGGCGGCCAGACCGCCCTCAACTGCGCGATCTCCTTGCACGACAACGGAGTTCTCGAGAAGTACGGCTGCCCGCTCATCGGCGCCAACGTCGAGGCGATCAACCTCGGTGAGGACCGCGAGGCGTTCAAGGGCGTCGTCGAGCGCTGCGGCGCCGAGTCGGCCCGCTCGATCATCTGCCACACGATGGACGAGCTGCTCGCCGGCGCCGAGGACCTCGGCTACCCCGTCGTCGTGCGCCCGTCGTTCACCATGGGTGGTCTCGGCTCGGGCTTCGCCTACGACGAGGCCGACCTGCGCCGCATCGGTGGCCAGGGCCTGCAGTACAGCCCGACCACCGAGGTGCTCCTCGAGGAGTCGATCCTCGGCTGGAAGGAGTACGAGCTCGAGGTGATGCGCGACCACGCCGACAACGTCGTCGTGGTCTGCTCCATCGAGAACCTCGACCCGATGGGCGTGCACACCGGCGACTCGATCACCGTCGCACCGGCGCTGACGCTCACCGACCGCGAGTACCAGCGCCTGCGCGACATCGGCATCGCCGTCATCCGTGAGGTCGGTGTCGACACCGGCGGCTGCAACATCCAGTTCGCCGTCAACCCGGTCGACGGCCGCATCATCGTCATCGAGATGAACCCGCGCGTCTCGCGCTCGAGCGCCCTGGCCTCCAAGGCCACCGGCTTCCCGATCGCCAAGATCGCCGCGAAGATGGCCATCGGCTACACGCTCGACGAGGTGCCCAACGACATCACCCGCGAGACGCCGGCGAGCTTCGAGCCGACGCTCGACTACGTCGTCGTCAAGGTGCCCCGGTTCGCCTTCGAGAAGTTCCCCGCTGCCGACCCGACGCTGACGACGACGATGAAGTCGGTCGGCGAGGCGATGGCGATCGGCCGCAACTTCACCGAGGCCCTCCAGAAGGCGCTGCGCTCGCTGGAGAAGAAGGGCGCCTCCTTCCACTGGGACGGCGAGGTGACCGAGGCCGCGTCCGAGCGCCTGCTCGAGGAGGCGAAGGTGCCGACCGACGGGCGCATCGTCGCCGTGCAGCAGGCGCTGCGCGGTGGCATCAGCGTCGAGCGGGTGCACGAGGAGACCGGGATCGACCCGTGGTTCCTCGACCAGATCGCCCTGCTCAACGACGTCGCCGCCATGGTCGCCGACGCCGACGAGCTGACGCCCGACCTGCTCCGGCTCGCCAAGCGGCACGGCTTCAGCGACGCCCAGGTCGCCGGCCTGCGCCGGATGCCCGAGGCCGTCGTGCGCGGCGTCCGACACGCCCTCGGTGTCCGGCCGGTCTACAAGACCGTCGACACGTGCGCCGCCGAGTTCGCCGCGACGACGCCGTACCACTACTCCTCCTACGACGAGGAGACCGAGGTCGAGCCGCGCGAGCGACCGGCCGTCATCATCCTCGGCTCGGGCCCCAACCGCATCGGCCAGGGCGTCGAGTTCGACTACTCGTGCGTCCACGCGTCGTTCTCCTTGCGCGACAAGGGATTCGACACAGTCATGGTCAACTGCAACCCCGAGACGGTCTCGACCGACTACGACACGAGCAGCCGCCTCTACTTCGAGCCGCTGACCCTCGAGGACGTCCTCGAGGTCATCCACGCCGAGACGAAGGCCGGCCCGGTGGCGGGCGTCATCGTCCAGCTCGGCGGCCAGACGCCGCTCGGCCTGGCCAAGGCGCTGGCCGACGAGGGCGTGCCGATCGTCGGCACCTCGCCCGATGCCATCCACCTCGCCGAGGACCGCGGCGCCTTCGGGCAGGTCCTGGCCAAGGCCGGGCTCATCGCGCCGAAGCACGGCACGGCGCTCAGCGCCGACGAGGCCCTGACGATCGCCCGCGAGATCGGCTACCCGGTGCTCGTGCGCCCGTCATACGTCCTCGGCGGCCGTGGCATGGTCATCGTCTACGACGACGACTCGCTCGTCACCTACGTCGAGAAGGCGACCGAGGCCAGCCCCGAGCACCCGGTGCTCATCGACCGGTTCCTCGACGACGCCATCGAGATCGACGTCGACGCGCTCTTCGACGGCGAGGACATGTACCTCGGCGGGATCATGGAGCACGTCGAGGAGGCCGGCATCCACTCCGGCGACAGCTCGTGCACGCTGCCGCCGGCGACGCTCGGCGAGGCCGAGCTGGCCCGGGTCCGCGAGGCGACGCGCCAGCTCGCCGAGGGCATCGGCGTCCGCGGCCTCATGAACGTCCAGTTCGCGCTGGCCCAGGACATCCTCTACGTCATCGAGGCCAACCCGCGCGCGTCGCGCACCGTGCCCTTCGTGGCCAAGGCCACCGGCGTCCCGCTCGCGAGCGCCGCGGCCCGCGTCATGCTGGGCGCGACCGTCGCCGAGCTGCGAGCGGAGGGCATGCTGCCCCCGACCGGCGACGGCGGCTCGATGCCGGCGCACGCCCCGGTCTCGTGCAAGGAGGCCGTGCTGCCCTTCAAGCGGTTCCGCACCAAGGAGGGCATCGCCGTCGACTCCCTCCTCGGCCCGGAGATGCGCTCGACCGGCGAGGTCATGGGCATCGACGTCGACTTCGGCTCGGCGTTCTCCAAGGCCCAGCAGGGCGGCGGCTCGGCACTGCCGCGCTCCGGCGCGATCTTCGTGTCGGTCGCCAACCGCGACAAGCGCGCCATGCTCTTCCCGGTCAAGCGACTCGTCGACCTCGGCTTCACGATCCTGGCGACGACCGGCACCGCGGCGGTGCTCAAGCGCAACGGCATCGAGGCGACGCTCGTGCGCAAGATCACCGAGCGCGGCGACGGCGACCCGAACGAGCCCTCGATCGTCGACCTCATCCAGGCCGGCGAGGTGCAGATGGTCGTCAACACGCCCTCGGGCCAGGACGCGCGCGCCGACGGCTACGCGATCCGCGCCGCCACGACGAGCGCCGACAAGCCGATCATCACGACGATCGCGACGCTCGCCGCCGCGGTCCTCGGCATCGAGGCGCAGCTGACCGAGGAGGTGCGGGTCAAGTCGCTTCAGGACCACGCGCGCGACCTCGACCTCTACGGCCGCGGCACCCGCGTCGAGGATCGCGCGAGCGAGCCTGCGCCGCAGGCGAGCCCGCAGGACGCCGTGGCCACGTCCACGGCCGACCTGCCGACCACCGTGGGGGCCGACGCGTGAGCGCCGCCGCCACCGAGCGCGTCCAGCGCGCCAAGGTCACCCAGGAGGCCGCCGAGGTCATCGCGACCCGACGCGTCGGGGCCTACCAGCACCTGACGCTCGTGGCGCCCGGCGTCGCCGAGCTGGCCCGCCCGGGGCAGTTCGTCGCCCTCGCTGTCGGCGGGGAGTCCTCGGGCGCCCTGCTGCGGCGGTCGTTCTCGATCCACAAGGTCAGCCCGAGCGGCACCTACGGCGGCACCGTCGAGATCGTCGTGTCCGCCGTCGGCCCCGGCACGCGGTGGATCGTCGAGCGGGTGCCGCACGACACGATCGACGTCGTCGGACCCCTCGGCAAGGCGTTCCCGCTGCCCACCGACCCGGTGCCGTGCGTGCTCGTCGGCGGTGGCTACGGCAGCGCTCCGCTGTTCTGGCTGGCCCGCGACCTGCGCGAGCGTGGCTGCCACGTCAAGATGGTGCTCGGTGCGGCCAGCGAGGACCGCCTCTTCGGCGTGGTCGAGGCCCGACGCTCCTGCGACGGCGTCAGCGTCACCACCGACGACGGCTCGGCCGGCCGGAAGGGCTGGGTCAGCGACGTGCTGCCCGAGGTCATCGAGCGCACCGGGGCCGGCGTCGTCTACGCCTGCGGCCCGATGGGCATGCTCCGGTCGGTCACCGACGTCGCGGCGGCGCACGGCGCCATCGCGCAGGTGGCCGTCGAGGAGGCCATGGCCTGCGGCGTCGGCGTGTGCATGACGTGCGTCATGCCCGTCGTCGGCAGCGACGGCCGCACCCGGATGTCGCGCTCCTGCGTCGAGGGCCCGGTGTTTCGCGGCGACCGCATCCGCTGGGACGCCTTCGAGGGCAACCACGCTCACGTCCCCGACGACTGCGTCGGCGCACCCAAGGTCGGAGGTCACTGATGGTCGAGGTCACCGTGGACGCGTCGGAGCAGACGCGGGGGAGCGAGGCCGCCGGTCCGAGGGTCGACCTGTCCGTCGACCTCGCGGGGCGCCGCCTGCCCAACCCGCTCATGACGGCGTCGGGCTGCGCGGCCAACGGCCGCGAGCTGCACCGCTTCTTCGACGTCGCCGACCTCGGCGCCTTCGTCACGAAGTCGGTCATGGCCGACCCGCGCTCCGGCCGCGGCACGCCGCGCATGGCCGAGACACCGTCGGGGATGCTCAACTCCATCGGCCTGCAGGGCCCCGGCATCGAGGCGTTCGTCGACGACGACCTCCCGTGGCTGCACTCGGTCGGGGCCCGCGTGCTGCCCTCGATCGCCGGCAGCTCGAGCACCGAGTACGCGCACGTGGCCGCGACGCTGCGCGCGAGCCGCGCGTTCGAGGCGGTCGTCGGCGTCGAGGTGAACATCTCCTGCCCGAACGTGGCCAACCGCGGTCTCGTCTTCGCCTGCGACCCGCTCGCGTCGGCCAAGGTGATCGCGCTCGTGCGCGAGCAGCTGCCCCGCGACGTCCCGGTCTTCGCCAAGCTGAGCCCCGACGTCACCGACATCACGGCGATCGCCGCGGCGTGCGTCAAGGCCGGCGCCGACGGCCTGACGATGATCAACACCCTGCTCGGCATGGCCATCGACATCGACCGGATGCGCCCGCACCTCGGCGGCGTCACCGGCGGCCTGTCCGGCCCCGGCATCCGGCCCGTGGCCGTGCGGGCCGTCTGGCAGGTGCGCCAGGCGATGCTCGAGGGACGCATGCCGACCGTGCCGATCATCGGCGTCGGCGGCGTGCGCACCGGCCGCGACGCCCTCGAGCTCGTCGCCGCGGGCGCGAGCGCGATCCAGGTGGGCACCGTGACCTTCAACGACCCCAAGGCGCCGGTCCGGGTGCTCCACGAGCTCGCCGAGCTGCTCGACGCCCGAGGGTTCGACCGGTTCGAGGACGCCGTCGGCGCCGCCCACGGCCGCTGACCACCCGGCACCACCTGACGACACCTGACGACACCCACGAAACGGAGACCGACCATGACGACCGGCTTCGGCGTCCGACTGCGCGCCGCCATGGACGAACGCGGGCCCCTCTGCGCGGGCATCGACCCGCACCGCGCTCTCGTCGAGGCGTGGGGCCTGACCTACGACCTCGCGGGCCTCGAGCGCTTCGCCCTGACGTGCGTCGAGGCGTTCGCCGGTCGCGTGGCCGCGGTCAAGCCGCAGTCGGCCTTCTTCGAGGTCTTCGGCAGCCGTGGCATCGCCGTGCTCGAGCGCGTCCTCACCGAGCTGCGCGAGGCCGAGACGCTCACCGTCCTCGACGCCAAACGCGGCGACATCGGCTCGACGATGGCGGCCTACGCCGAGGCCTACCTCGGCAAGGACGCCGTCGCCCCGCCCGACGCGCTCACCGTCAGCCCGTACCTCGGCTACGAGTCGCTGCGCCCGGCCATCGACCTCGCCGAGCAGACCGGCCGCGGCCTGTTCGTCCTGGCGC